>JAIRNR010000063.1 GCA_031257915.1 Bacteroidales bacterium | reverse complement strand
TTTCCCGGGCACATAAGAACATCATCGCCCAAGTCAATGATTTTCTCAGATGGTTCATTTATAGTAATGTGTTGTTCACAGGCACAACCGTTTTTGTCCGTTACACGAACGGAATAATTACCTTTTGTTATGTTTTCAATATTTGCCGTTGTTGCTTTCGTGTTCCAGATATAAGTATTCTCTCCCGCCCCGCCATACGTCTGTGTGTGAATGTACCCGTCCGAATAGCCGTAACAATGCGGCTCTCTATAATCCGAAAAACGTAAATAAAGAGAATCCGGCTGCCGGACATCAAAATAATAAATTGTTGTGCAGTTGTTTGTGTCCGATACTATGATGTTATATTGTCCGCAATGTAAATTTGTACAGTAATCACCACTGTATCCATTACTCCAGATGAAAGAGACCGGCGCGTATGGCATTCCGGCTTCCACTGTGGTAATATGTGCCATACCGGTTGAATCTCCATAACAAAGCACATCTCTTACTGTTACTTCCTTTATTTTGGGCGACCTTGATCCATTGATAAATTGTTGCATATTTTTCACACAACCGTTGTTATCTGTTACAATGAGTCGGTATGCAGCGTTCTGTTTCAGTTTTTCAATAACAGAATCTATTCCTGTAATGTTGCCAAGAACATCTTTCCATTCATAATAATATGGTGCCGTTCCACCTTCAAGTGCAACTGCAATCTTTCCGTTATCTTCCCCGCAAAGCGTATGTTGAACGCTTATATCTTTTACTGACAGAGGTTCCGGCTCTGTTATCGTTACGTCTATTGTGTCTGCAAAGCATCCGAAATTGTCTGTAAACACAAAAGCATATTCTCCTGCAGATAAATTTATTACATTGTTTTCGGTTATCCAAAACGCTGTTTTGATTTCTTTCAATTTATAGTATGGCGTTCCTCCGTATATATCAAAAGATACATGTCCGTCGTTTCCGCCATTGCATTTTACGTTTTGTATATGTGATATGCTTGCTGTGAGTGGCAACGGTTCTTTGATAAGAACTTCAACAGATGATGTTACACCATATTTGTCAAGTACAAAAAACCAGTGTTTGCCTGTTTCTAAACCTGTGTATATTTCATCCTTGCCGTATTTGAGACTGTCACTTTGTGCCGTACGACTGTGCGCATAGCGATATTCTCCCCAACCGCCGGCAGACGAGAGAATGACATAAGCGTTTTTATCACCGTTACATGTTTGGTCTTTCTGCTCATAAACACTTATACGCAATGGTAAATCCGGCGCGAGAATTTTTATCTCGGTTGAAAGCATGTTGCCGTATTTGTCCGTAACGGTTAAAGTATAAACTCCGGCGGAAACATTGTATAATGTTGTACTGTATTCATCATTTATTGACCGTACATTATTGCCGTCTTTGTCTGTCCATATAAATATATTTTCACCGCCGCCTCCTACTACGTTTATATATACAAAACCGTCAGTACTGTCGGAAGTTGAAACATTTATTATCTCCGTTTTTCCAAATTCAAACTTTTTATATAGTAAAATTTCAAACTCGGCAATGGTTATCCGTCCATTTTTAGATACTCCTTTAACGATCCATTTCCCACTCTCTAAATTGCTTATATAGACAGTATCATTATTTATTTTAAAATCGTTCGTTGTTTGTTCGGAATTATAACTGATTATACTGTCGTTCGGTTTTATAATATCAAATTTTGACAAACCGAAAGCTGAATAAAGTACAGCGTAACCATTTCTTGCATTTAATGATGTTTCATCCTGTTTTTGAATAACTTTCAATGTTAATGGATTATTACTGTAAAAAACAATACGCTCTTCTGCTGTGCAACCATTACTGTCGGTAACTGTTAACCGATAAATACCATCAGGAATATAATCTATTTGCGGTGTATCTTCAAACGTTTCATCACCGTCAGTCCTTTTCCACATGTAAGAATATGGACTTGTGCCGCCGGAAATAATTGCCGTTAATGAGTTTTCACCACGTTCTATTTTTTCTATTTTTAGTAAAGAATCTTCAGGTATCACTGTTTCCTGCTCGAACTTGCAGCCATTGGCATCAAGTGCGTGCATAAGCAATGCGCCCATTCCTGCGTTTTTCCATACTACTGTTTGTGCGCTGTCTATATATAATGTGTCTCTGTTATTTTGAGCAAAAATCCTGTATGGTGCAGTGCCTCCGAAAATATTTATGGATAATTCTCCATTATTATTGCCGCAGGTAGGATTCCGAATAGCAATAACTTCGGTTTTCAAACTGTCTTGTGGTTCGTTAACAGTAATATATTTGCTTGCCGTTGCACCCATTCTGTCAATGACAGTGATGTGATACGTACCCGAAGAAAGGTTTCCAAAACTGTTTAACGTTGAAAATTGTTCGTTATCTGCATATTTATAGCGGTAACCGCCCCATCCGCCTGCACCCTCTACTGTGATTTTTCCTGTTTGTGATTTACACAGCGCGTCTATTGTTTCCACTACGGTTAAATGCAGTTCCATATCGGGCTCAACAACCTGCAATGTATCTGTTATAAAAATGCATCCTTTCGTATCTGATGCTTTCAAGGTGTAAGTACCGGCAAATGCATTGAAAGTGTTTGTTGAGCCACTTATTATGAACATACTGTCTGCTGTTTGCCTATTTTCATTTTGCAACCATGCACATAACTTGCCGCTGTTGCCCCCAGAAACACTGAATGTGATTTGCCCATCATTTGCCCCTTTGTTTATTACGTTTGCTACACCCAGTATATTTAAAATTAAACTGTCAGGCTGATTTATTTCAACAAGACAGGGATTAGACATGCAGCCATTTGTATCATAAGCATAAATAAGATAATTGCCGGCATAGATATTTTCAAAAATACCGTTTTCACTCTGCCGGTTTGCACTGTCCTGAGTATTTATTAGCGTAAAGTATGCTATTCTTGCTGTCCCCTCCCGCGCAATTGAATGTATCTGTCCGTTGCTTTCAGCATAGCATATTGCGTCTGTTTTTGTAGCATCGCTGACTACCGGCATTATATATTCGTTAAAAGTCAGAATATCGCTATTTGTCGTACAACCGTTGTTGTCCGTAATAACTAAGCGATATGTTCCGTTTGCAATATTTTCAAATGTTGCGGTGTTTGACGATTTTTTTGTCTGTAATATATTATTAGAAATATTGTTTATAAATTTGAAAGTGTATGGTGCGGTACCCCCTGTTCCATACACAGTAAGTTTGCCATTATCATTTCCGCACGTTGGCTGAATAATATCTGTTGCGGTAATTCTCAGCTGTTCCGGCTGAGTTACATTTATTCCTGATATTTCTGCCATACAGTTATGATTGTCTTTTAGCAGGAAGTTATAATTTCCCGCTAATAAACCCAAAACATTTGCTAATGTATCTCTTCTGTAAATAATTTCTCTTATTATGTTTTGTGAATTTATAAATGTATATGGATATGTTCCGCCTGACAGACGTAAAAGTATTTCACCTGTTGCGGTATTGTGGCAGGTAGCGGGTATTATTTTAAGTGAATCAATTCTTAATGGCGCGGGCTGAGTGATTGTTACTGTTACACTTGCCGTACCGCCAATGCCGTCTCTTACAAAATATTTATAATCGCCTGCGCCCATTGCCGTAAATGTGGGTTTCTCACTAATCCATTTAACACTGTCCGCACTATACATGTATTTATTATCCCATCCTCCCGATGCTATTATATTAAACGCTGCGTCGCTTTTTCCATAACATGAAACATGTGAGATTATTTCCGGTATGAGTGTCAACTTTGTTTGCGGTTCTTGAACTCTTACCTGTGTTTCCAATGAACATCCTTTACTGTCGTAAATCAATAATTTATAAATCTTCCCACCGTTTTCGTATTCGCCCGATAAACCGCTAAACATACAGTTGTTGTCACAATTCTGCTCTTGTAACATTGTGTTGCCATCGTATAACTCTACGCGGTATGTTCCGCCATTTCCACTGGAAATATTTACATTTATCTTTCCGCTTGCGGTGCCTTTATTGCTTACGCGAGTTACAGCAGTGTGCGCTATTATTCTTGGCTTTTCGGGAATAACTATCGTATGTGCTATTTCATAATTGCCTTTATTATATGTTTCTTTGATTTTACACTCATAATTTCCCGCCGGTAAGTCACTAAAAACGATGGTATCTCTACTGATTTGGGGTATCAATACACCACTCGTTGATGAAACTGATAACGAACCTTGCAAATTGCCGATAATTAACGTACATGCACCGTCACTGCCGCCATTGCAAGTTGGTGCAGTTATTGTGCTTTTAGCAATACTTATCTTCCTGCCGTCAGGAATGGTTATGTTAAAATCGAACACACATTCATTGGAATCCATTACATAAACAATATGGTTTCCGCTTTTAAAACCGCTTAATACATGGGACATTTGATATGTGCCGTTATCCTTTTTGTACAGATAACCGTTTCTACCTGTGCGTTTAGTTCCGCCGGACGCAGTGATGGTTACGCTTCCGTCGGAGTTACCGAAAATACTTGGCGGAGTAATATTTGTACTTATTGTTACTGCTGATGGGGCAGGGGCTACTGTAAAATTTTTAGTCGCTTTATTTCCATATTTATCCTCTATCATTATGATATGCTGTCCCGGAAGGACACCGGTGTCTTCGACAGATTCCGCATTAAACGAGTTGAAAAGACCATTATCTAACCTATACTTGTAAGTGCCTATACCGCCTTTTATATTAGAAATTTTGTAACGTCCTTTTTCATTATGACATTTTGGGTCGTATCCGTTAAAAGCAAATGTGATAGCCGGTGGTTCGTTCATAACTACATTCGATATTGTATTGCTTCTGCAGCCGGACGAGTTTGTTACATAAATGGCGTATGTTCCCCTGGGTAAATCAATTGACACATTGCCCGAATAATACGCCTGCGTTGTGGACGGCAATGTTTTGTTAAATGTGTATTGTCCGGCACTAATGGTTAGGGCACGATTACAACTGTTAGATACGGTAAAATATACTTGTCCCGTACCACCAATTGTTGGTATTTTGTATTCGTCAACTTGGGATGGATATGATACATTGCTTATCGTAAAGTCGGGAATATCAGGAACTGTGACAGATTTTTGAAATGGGCAAGGAGTACCCTGTCCTTCTTTATATTCTATTATTAAATCGTAAGTTCCTGCCGAAAGTTTTTCTTTAATACAACGATATGATGTTCCATTTATCATTTCTTGTAAACAATCCAATATTTCATAGTTTTTACCATTACCTGCTTCTCCCGGTTTTTTTATAGTAACCGTATATCCCACATTACCCGTATATGGTATTTTTATCGTGGTGCTGTCTCCCTTGCATACCGGCTTTTCTACGATCAATGTTTTACCCACGGGGAATTGAAATTGATGTAAATAATATAGCGAATTGGCGAATGTGCTGTAAGAATACGAATCGTCAAGAAGTTTCTTTCTTGTTCTGATTTTAATAGGACTGTTCCTGTCCACGTGCTGTTTTATTTTGTCGTATGTCAGGGACTGAGTAGAGTTACTTGCTATTGTTCCTATTGTCTGCCAATTACTGCTCCTGTCCAAAACTTGTATTTCAGCATTTCCCTTTCCATTGCTATAATAACTTTCTACTTTTACTGTTATTTTCTCGTTTGAGTCGCAGGAATTAAGGGTCCCTGACGTACTTCCAAAATATACACCGGATATTATTGCAGGGTCGTCAATCGTAACTTTGTATTTGACTGTTAAGTATCTCGTACAACCAACGTGATAATTAGAACCGTCTATATATAATTCAAATGGTGACATTCCCTCTGTGTAGGCACAGTCATCTGGTCCAACTCCATCATCTCCGTGTTCTCTTGTTCCAACTCTTCCAAAAAGACGAAACGAAAGCGGTTTTCTATTTACGGAGTATGTAAATACCTCTTTTGAAATACTGTAACCTGACGGTAATTCATAAATACTAGATGAATTCGGTGTATTTATGTAAAGCCAAACAACCGAATAAAAATCGCCATCACAAGCACCTTTTTTATCTGTATCATACTGCAACCTGTTGTACTGAATATAATACCTGTTTTCCTGTCCGCGCACAAAAAAATTACAAAACAAGAAAATACAGCAAAGAACAGTAATTATAACAAAATTCTTTTTCATAGCTAAAATATTTTAAGGTTCAACAGGATTGTAAATATTGAATGACATTGTTGTTGTAGCGATTTTCTTTCCCGGCAAGGTATAGCTTACCGTTACCGGATAATTGCCTTTAAACACTGTTGGTGGGAACGAAGTTGCCAATATTGTTGCCTCGTCCTGAGTCATATTCCTGTTCAATGTACGCATTGCAATATTTGTTTTTGCATTTTGCAAATCTCTGTAACAGGCTGGCGAAAGCTCGTAGCGGATAATACCTTCCGTATTATAACCGGATGACAAGTTTGTTGTTATTTCATCGTCTGTCAGTAATTTGTCGGGAGTGCCTGTTAGGATTTTTATGCTTCGTACAGGTGCAGGCATGTATGTTTCTTTTTCATACATTTTCTTGTAGATTGTTTGGGTGTACCAGTTCGTCTGATTTATATTGGCAGTAAAATGTATAAGTGTGTCCGATACATTACTGCTTCCCATCTCATAAGCATCGAACAATTCTGATTCTATCAGGTTTTGTTTTACAAAATGTACGTATGGCTCAACATAATCCCGCCAACCTTCGCTCTGTTTTTCAAATGTACTCATCTTATCGGCAAACGTATTGTAATGACTTGTTTTGAAATTTAAAGAGTAAATTTCTTTTTCTTTTAACTGGTTTAGCGTACCTGAAGAATATCGTGTGGTTACTTCGGCGGATCCTTCTGTTACGCCTTCCACCTGCTTTGTGCTTTCTACAACATTGCTTGTCATATCAATATTATTATTTTGAGGAATATTTACAATGGACAGTTTGTAAATTTTATCTTTCCCTAAATCACTGCCATTTATTGGAAAAGTTATTTCCATTGTAACGTCGCTTATATTGTTGATTGTTTTATAGGTGAAATTTTTTTCTATATTTTCCCCGTCCGCTGTACTTATGCGTAATTTCTGCACAAAACCTTCAGGCTTTTCATCACTAAACAGGTATGAATAATTTTGCGATAAAAGCAAATAACCTTCATTTGTTTCGCCGGGGTAATAATTATACTGACGGCTTAACGGATAACTGTATTTTACGTGTTCTTTCAAAATTTCTTTTGGCCTGTCACCTGTTTTAAATTCTATGCTTTTTTCCTCATATACGGAATTGCCTTTGCTGTCTTTCACGTCTTCCCAATTATTGCCGTTTTTCTTTTGAAAATTGACTTTTGCATATACAACTACATCCTTCTGACTCTGAAACGGTTCTTTTGTCTTTAACATTACAACCGTACCGTCGTTGTTTGTTTTCTGCTCACCTGATACGGTAACATTGTTATCTTTGTACTTTGCAGAAAATTCTATGAGTTTAATCATATATGTCCCTTTTCTACCATCTTGCTCGTCTATGGTCATTGACGTATTTACAGGAATATTGAACAGCACCTGCGGAGCGGCAAAAACATTTATATCTTTTGCACCCCCTGCCGGCGTTAATTCCGCAATCACGTTTTCGCCAAATGGCGAGCCACCCTGAACAAGCTTACATTCTTTGCCTATTTCAAAATCAAAACTGCATTGACCCTTTATAAGACCACCCAAAATACTGTAACGACCGCCTACTGATCCCGAAAAATAAAACGGGTTTGGTCCCTTGCCTTGAAGTAATGTTGCCACTCCCAAATCCAAAATCTCAAAACGTTTTTGCTCACCAAAAATTTTCGCTTGCAAACCAATGCCTGCATCTACATAAGCCCATGCCTGTCCTTGAGCATACCAGCCGTTTATACCCGGTTCACCACTCACACCCTCGCAGAAAGCACCACCCAAACTCGTCAACATAAATTCAGAGCCGAGACCAACCGACATTTTTGCATAAAAAATAGCAAAAGACGGTTCAAAGTTTATCTGTAATGAAGAACCAAAAGCAAACCCCGTACCGGCACCAAGTTTATCCTCTTTACGACTGTTTAATTGTTCCCTCTTTTCAGCACTTAACATATTCAGCACTTTTTGCGGTGGGGGAGGGAGTGCAGGGATGCCGTTACCGAGCATAAAATAACTTGTTAATTGCGCAAAATTAAGAACCTTTATACCAAGTGGCTGACTTGGAGTACCTGCATAAATATACCAGTTGTCTTCTGATATTAAAATACTTGTCCATCCCAAACGATCGTTTGGACCTATTCCTTTTATTACATCGGCAATATTCGCATACGCATTCATATTGCCGTTGAATTGATTATTTATTGCATCGTATTCCAACAGTACAGAGGCAGAAAGCATTGAACGGCTTTTATTTTCGGGAACATCATTCTCACCTACGCTTTTCTTTTCAGGAATAAGTTCACCTGCCTGTTTTTGTTTCGCTACTTTTTTGCTTATGTTGTCTGCCAGTGAACCAAGTTTTTCGGGAGTATCCATGAATGCAGCATCACCGCGCAACTGTACAAAATTTAATCCACCGGTGCTGTTAAATTGGATTTCAAAGCCAAGACAGAAATTAAACGCTTTTTCGGAGGCATTTGACGCAAACTTTGCGCTTGACATCAAACCTAAGCCAACGTTTTTATCAGGAAGATATTTTATGCCTGACAATGAGCGGCCGAAATCCAAATCGGAAATATTTGAGCCGGCGGGCAAAGATTCTTCCGCTTTTTCCGACTGCTGCATATGATGGTACAGTCCGCCACCGAAGTCTGTTAGTTTTAACACAGGTGGTACTGGTAAGCCCGTAGACGATTCAAAAAACACATCTGCCAAAAAATAGCGATAATCGTCTTTTTTGCCAAATACGCCTACTGCTTCAAATTTAAACATGTTTATTATATTCAATGATAAATCTCCGCGAAAACCATTTCCGTACACGGCATCGCCATTCTTAAACCATACACCGCCTTTTAACGAGAACGCCTTTGACTGGAAATCAACATTCACCTTGTCAATGCTTACGCGGTTAAATTTCCATTTGCTATAATCACCAAAAAGTTTTACACCAACAGAGCCACTGAAAGTAGTGTTTAATGCTATTCCACCAGTAAATGACAAGCCATCGCCGTCAGGACTTTGAAAACTTTTTATATCACTTAACTGTGCGGTAAAGCCTGCTATGCTTGGGGTCTGTAAATTACCTGTAATGCCAATATAACCTATTTGAACATAAGGTGCTTCACGGCTTATTATCAAGTGTTCGAACGATATACCCGGCACTGAAAAAGATTTTTCGGAATCGTTATCTGAAGTATCGGATGTTACGGATGCCTTTACTGTTAATGTGCCTGTTGCGTCTATTTTAGGATATAATTCTTTGTTGCGATATTCTATTGATATGCTGGATAATTCCGACAGTGATAATGTACTTTTAAGAGCAGGGAATTCATAATCGCCGCCTACATTTACCGAGAAAGCATATCTTTCTTCAACCGGATTAAAATAAGCAGTGTAGGGCAGTAATGAATTTTTGCCGAATGGTGGAATATTCATCGCCCCCGTTAATGAAAAAGATTCTACTCTGTTTTTTTGTATGCCGATACCTACACCTGTTAACGAAATACCCCATTTTGCGGGGTCAATGGTTTCGTTGGGGATAATGTTTTCCGCCGCAATATTACCTGTAAAACCATTTTCGTCAAACAGGGCTTGACGAAGTGATAATACTATTGGTTCGGCAGATGTTGTTCCATCGCTGTTCGGCTTTTTATAGAATGACGGCAGGGCAACAAGTGCTTCTGAAATGGCTACTCCACGCCAAAGATTTATCAAATCGGAGTTCGATTGCATTGTTGACGAGAAGTAGTTTTGCGGAAATTGCATTGTCCCTGCATTTTCAATATCACTTTGATCTATTACTATGCCTTTTAACGAAAAGAAAACATCATCTAACCCCTTGAACATAAACCGTTGATTTATGTTTAATGACAAAATATAATTATCAAAATCATTGAAATTTGCATCGAAAAATATCCCCAAAGGTCTATTGGTTGGTAAACCCTGATTGTCTATTGCGATTATTTTATCGGATGTAGTCACCCACGCTAATTTTGCATCAAAGTCGTCTATATTACCGCAACTGAAACTTACTCCTGTTCCCTCTCGAATTACTATTGCCGATTCTCTGCCAATGTTAAATTTTATCGGTGCTATTATAGTTAGACGACCAACCGAGCCCAAGCCGTGTATGCTTTCTAAAGTTGCCTCACCTTCAAATGCTATTTTTTGTCCACTGCTTTTTATTGTAAACGCGCAAGTAGCGTAGAAACGTTGTTTGCCTGTCTGCTTGTCAAGATAAATTTTGTGTATGATCAGCTCATAGCCATTCTTTTCGCTTTTTATTCCTATAGGCAAAGGAATAATTTTGCTTGTTAACAACTCTGATAAAGATTCTATATAGTTACCTGTTTGCTGCACCAAATCCAGAGCGGCAAAGGCAACATTCATCTTTTCCTGCTGTTCTTGCGTCAAACTGTCCGTATTATTCAGTTCCAATACTAAATAATCATTGTCCTGCGCTTGCGAAACATTTGCGAAACCAAATGCTGCAAACAATAAAAAAATGTACAATCGTTTCATATTTATTGTCTTGCTTTAATTTCTTTACTAAAATCACTCATCGTGCCATTATCAAAAACGGCTCTTATCCTGTACTTTACATTATCGTCAAATTTAATATTCCTGTCAGTATAGCTGTTTTCAGTTGAGCTTCCTAATAAATGCATCTGTGTATTGTTGTCAGACTTATAAATCAGAATACGTTCAATTTTCTTTTCCGCAGTAATTGTCCATGTTAACACTATATCTCTTTTTTCATCATTTTCGATACTTCTCGCTTTCAATATGATTTGCTCTAATGCTTTATTGCCCTGAGCCATACCCGGTAAAGGTGCTGATGGAGTGGAATATAGTCCGCTCTCGTCCTGTGCGGAAATTTGATACAGATAATGCTCTCCGCTATTTACATTTTTGTCAATGTAACTTGATGTTTTTTCACGTGTCGGCGAAACATCAATATCTTCTATTTTCTCAAAAGCAGTGTCTGTTTCACCTTTGCGAAAAATATGATGACTTATAACATCTGAGCTTGTGCTGTTATACCATGTTATGGAAATGCCTTTTTTATCTGCTGTAATTTCGCGTATAACAGGAGAAACAGGTGCTATTACATCGGGCCGTTTTAATTCCAATATGCTGCTGAATACGGAATTATTACCACGCAAATCAACCGCTTTTAAGCGATAATAGATTTCTTTGGTCAGTGTCTTTATATTGACGGTGTCCATGAAGTTTGTATCTAAAATTTCAGATGGATATGCGAGTAAAAATTCAAAATCCGGACGATTGCTGCGATAAATTCTATAGCCATAAATATCCTTTTCCGTATTTGCTTTCCATGATATTCGTACCAGACCAAGCGAGTCCACATTACCTGCAAGTCCGGTCGGAGCAAGCGGCGGAACGCTGTCTATAAGTTCCGCATATATAAGACCTGTAGAAAGTTTTTCTGTCTCATTGTTATAAACAGAAAGTATGTAATAATTCGTCAATTCGGGATTTTTGTCAACAAACGAACGTTCTGTTGTTTTTTTTGTTTCGTAGATTTTCTGTTTTGTTCCTTGTGGTTTTGTCGAACGATAAACACGGAACCCATTAATGTATTTATTCATCTCTTCGGGAAAATCCCAGGTAAGTTTTACTTTATTATTTTCAATGACTTCTTTACTTTTTATAACAGGTGCAATACTTACAGGCAGGTATCCTTGTCCTACAACCGAATCGCTTGCTGCGCTAATTTCTCCAAAAGCGTTTATACCACGAATACGGTAGTAAAATTTTGTTTTATTGTCGGGTAAGGAATCGCTGCGATAGCCCCATTCGGGAGTTATCCCTTCGTCCGCAGCCTGAACGGATGCATTTTCACTTATCAATTCGTAATGCTTTCCATTTGTTGATTTTTCTATAATGTAACTGTTATAGATATGATTTAAGTGTTTAATATTCCATGAAAGTAAAACAGATTTGTCACCCCATTTTGCTTTTAAATCAAATGGTTTCGGCAATGGTCGATATTCCGAAATACCGGTAAAATCAAATGCCGTATCGCTTTTTATACTGTCGGGAGCAGCAATATGCACTGTATATAAATATTTTTCATTATGTTGCACTGTTTTGTCCACAAAATACAATCCTGATAATTTTGCCACAGTCAACGAATTATCGGCGGCATACAGAGCGAATGAGAAACGTGTCTGTTCTTCTTTGTATTTATTTGCAATAGCAACAGGACTGAAAGCAGATATTTCCGATTTTCCAAAAATACATTCAGCTGCAATATTCACATATTTGTTTACATCCTGATATTGCGCCCAAATATGTAATGGTTGTGGTTTAACAGGACCGTCGGATAAAAAGCGGTGTTCCTTATTGTTAAGAGATGAGTCGTTTCGCAGCAGGGTGTATCTCTGAATGATGTAGCCGTAATTATTACCTAAATCCCATGTCTGTTTATCGGCAGGTGCCCAACGCAACATTATTGAATCGCGCTCAGCAGGGCGTGTAAGCAAGCGAATAGAAGTATTTGACTGCGAAAAAACGGTGCCCGACAATAATAATAAAAAATATAATATTTTGCGATTCATATAATTAAAAATTTCCCTTAAATGTTAATTTTTTGCCTTTACGACCCACCTCTGCACTGAATGAGTACGAATACGATAAATTTATAACATATTGAGTACGTTTCTTTGCTTCGTTCTTTGCATTGTTTTTCGTATAGAGTATGGTTGTGGCTAAATTAAAGTTGTGTTTTTTTACAAGCGTATAGCCGCCTGTTAGACGTACATTGAGTACATCGGAAAGATGTCCGTCTTGACTGCTCATATTGCTATAACCAAAGGACAAAGCCGATCTAAGCACTTTCACAAAACTCTTTTGTACAGACAGACTCAATGTTATTGCCTGTGTGAATTTTTGTTCCGGCATTTTATTATAATTATAGCTGATAGATGAAGAAACGCTTAGCTGAGTGGGTGCAAGGGAAAATTGGTATCCAAGCATAGTATTTATAATATCATTGCCCGAAAATCGGGAATATTGTTGATTTTCCGATGAACGTTGATATGTTAAATTCATACTTATATTTTGACGTTGATCTTTTGTGTTTTGTAGCGAATAATCGGCATTAAGAGAGGAGTTAAAGCTTAATTGAGTAACATTAAGGGTGTCTAAATTTTGGAATGGATTTGTTTGCGTAACTTGTGAATATACATCGTTTATATAAAGGTAAGAATGAAGATTTGAAAATGTGAGCGCGAAACTGAATTTTTCGGCTATACTACCTGAAAAATTGCCTGAGTAAATAAGCCGCGCTGTTCGACTGTTCTTCTGTTTGTTCAAATCATTCCGCTGATATCCGATATTTGCTGCTACATTAAACTTTTTTATAGCTGTAGAAAAATTTGCAGTAATATTTTCAAAATCGTTTGTCATATAATACGTGCCCAAAGTTGTATAATTAGGAACGACATATTCATACGTTGCACCTATATTTCCTATTTTATGAGTGAAGGTGATTTGCGCTTTTGCCGCATGATATAGCGATAAATCACCGTCAGTATTTAACAGGCGAAACTTGTCACCTCCTTTATAGATATTTCTGTTTAAAGCACTAAAACCATATTCACCGATTAGTACTATATTCTTTATTGCACTTATGTTAAAATTCACCCCGCCGGTCAAATTATCTTGCGGAAGAATCGGAATACTGTCAGGATTTGGAAAATGTGCGGACGAAATAATATCCTGTGCTTTGAAAATATTAACGCCTGCACCAACTTTCTTATGCTGATATTCTACTTTAAAACCGCCGCCCAAACGCCTGTAAGATGGTTCTGTTTCATTGTCTTCGCCTGAAGATGATTTTTTCAACCGACCAAACATAGCACTAACTTTTAGTCCATTATTTGGTGATAGTTCGACACCGCCACCAAAAAATTCATGCCCTGAGAGCGAGTAGGGCGAAAAAGTCATAGAAGCATAGCCGGCATAAAGTTTTACCCATTTATAGGATGGTGACAAAGAAAAACGGTTTATCGGCAGTGAAATATCTTTACTGAATTTTTGATTGGTATATGCAAACGACAATGGCAAATTCAAAACATTGAAAAAAGAAAAATTCAAATTGCCTGTCAAATATAATGCAAAAGGATTTGTAATTAAACTGTCATTATAAGTAAATGTAGAGATATTATTCACAGAAACGCCGCCTGTCATGCTCAAAACAGGTGCACTAATAATACTTTCAATACTCTGCGCTTTTATTGACATTTTTATCCCGAACAGCAAAACAATAAGTATTATATATTGGTAGATGTTATTCATTCGAGCACAGTATATGATTTTGTACAAACAAGAAATGTTATTGCTTTTATAATAAGTCCTGTTTTGCAAAGATAATGATAATAAGATAATTTACACAAACATATAACTATCCATATTTATTAAAGGATGTAGACTATACCAACCTTACACCCCCCAGGAAAGTTTTTCGCGCAACGTTTCAAAAAATTCTTTGCCGCGCAACTTCATCGTAATAAAAGAAAACGGCGCACGTTTTATAGTAATTACAGCACCGGTTGAGAGAAAAAAATTCCGTGCATCAAGCGTCAGTTTACAGGCAACGGAACATTTGGCGTGTAAAACAGAATTACCGGTCAGTACAAGCGGGCGTACAGTTAGCGTATGCGAGGCAACAGGAGTAACAACAATATTGTCGGCTTCGGGCGGCAGAACAGGACCTCCGCAACTTAAAGAATACGCGGTAGATCCGGTTGGTGTTGCGAAAATTATGCCATCACCGCGGTAATTATTAAGCAGTAGATTATTAACAAAAACATCAACAGGAATTGTAGAGGAATTTTCATCTCTAAGTATTGCAACTTCGTTTAATGCATAATGTATTTCATTTGAAGATTGCACATTAGATTCGGAATAGCATACTTCCAAAACACTGCGCCTGACAGTAGAAAACTCCCCATTAAGCAACATTGCAGCAAGCGATGAAATATCATTTCGTGTAGCACCTGTTAAAAATCCGAGCCGCCCCAAATTAACGCCGAGTACGGGAATTTCGCGGGAACCGATAACAGGAAGCGTGTTTAGCAGCGTGCCGTCGCCCCCCAAAGACAGTAACAGATCTGCCGAATCAATATCATCAACAATAGAAATGCGCTTATCACACGTTAATGAATCAATAACTTCATTGCGCAATGTTTCACCGAAAACAACAATCTTCATTTTTTTATAATCTTAACAACAGAACTGCCGCGTGTTCCTGTTATTTTCAAAAAATACATTCCGGCAGGAAGATGTCTTAGAGACACTTCGGAAGAACCGTTATCAGCACTCCCAACAACCTTTCCGTACATATCAAGCACATCAATCGTATGCACATCTTCACCTGTACGCAACACATAAACAACATCTGTTGCCGGATTAGGATACACAACAAAGGAATTGGAGCGAGAACCGAAAACATTATCAACATCAACAGCCAAAGAATCCTGTTTTATGAGAGTAGTGCTGAAAGTATCATCAAGGAGATTCATATTACACGGTATGGAAGTAGCAATAAAAACGACAACATGATAATTACCTTTATCAGGTAAGTAAAGCGAATCGTCAAATATAAAATGCTGTTCCGAAGGTGTAACAAGGTCTATTGTTTTTTCAAGTACGATAGAATCATTCATTTCTACGGCAACAACCACATTTTGTAAACTGCTGTCGGTACCGCTTTTTATGTTTGCCGACACTCCGCGTTTCAGTCTGTATGAATTGGAATTATCAACATTTACAGAAGAAAGGATCAAATCATAAGGTGCGGCAACAATGCGCGACTTACGAACAGTATCATTAAAAACAATAGCCTCAATATGATGCATTCCGGCTGTAGAAAGCCGCCAAACGCCGGGTAATACAACAGTTGATGTTTCGTCTTCTTTAATCCTTTTTACAACAACAACGGAAGTGTCATATAAATCGGTTTTTATCAAAAATGAAAACGTGTCACATGCGAAAAATGAATTGTTTGTAACGGAAACAGATATATCCTGCGGTAAAATCATATCGCAAACAAGTGAGGTGTCGTTGCTGTAAATATTGTTTAAAGAAACATCCCGCAAATACTCCGCAGTGGAATCAACAACCACAAATCTGTCAATTTTTAAACCGGCATCACTCGGAGATGAATTATCATACAGTGCTAAGAAATGCATTTTTGTTTCGGTTGCCTTGTAATAACATTTAAACTGAACGTATTCGGAACTGCGCACCGTATCTATTGCGAGTACTTCTTTGTTGTAAAGAAAATCGTTATAAGCCGGTCCGGTTTTTGATGAAAGAAGACGCACAATTTTTACATTTTCGGAAGGAGTGGAAACTGCGGCATAAAACGAAATTAAATAAACAGAGTCTTTAACAAAGTTCAGTGGTTGAAAAACTATATAATCTTGCATCGTTTCATCATAAGAGGGATTGCACACGGCGTAGTAGCCGCCGGTGTATGCACCGTTGGAATCGTGAACAATTTTCCAGTTAGGCACCCCTGACGGACGTGTTGTGAAAATATCGTCTTCATTTATACCATCTTGTAAAAAATTTCTGACAAACGGAATATCGTGTCCCGAATATTGGATAATTGTTTTATAAATGGTATCTTGTGCGGGAACAGTCGGAGATGTCCTGTATGTCCAGAATTTCACTATAGCAGTATCCGTTCCGAGTGTGGAAAAGTTTACGCCGGTAGAGAAATCAAGAGTGGAAATCTCATACGCCGAAAGTTCACAGTTTTCACGCACTGTGGTACGATTGTTTACTTTATAACAAACCTTTGTTGTAGAACCCAACATATTGCTTTCCGTAGGATTTTTTAATGTTACCGAGAAGTGTACATTTGTACCGCCCAATTTGGCAGTCGTTGGCACCTTTGCAAATTTTATCTGTGGAGCGGTGGACAAACTTGCTTTATTTATTACGGCAATATTATCAATCATTACAGCATAACTTTTATTCATGTTTTCAAATTCTATGTAGTAAAATCCACTGACAGGAACCTGTAATGATATTTGCTGTGTTTTATATCCCGAATTTTTTATGCTGTCAATAAAAATAAAACCACCGCTGACTACGGTTTGCTCTGCGGAATTATAGCCCGATAAAGGTATTCTGCCGGCATTAACAGTAATACTTCCGACAGTACCGGCAATTTTCGCCGAACGGTCATATTGCAAAATATAGGAAGTATTATCCTCTAACCAGATTGGTGCAATGGAAGCGAATGTTTGATGAATAGCGGAAGCGTCGGTTTCTGATATAAAATAATATTTGCTGCCGTAACTTCCGCCGCCCGAAACGGAATTTATTTGCCACGACCATGATGCCTGTCCTCTGTTTACATCATGAACAATAATAGTAGAGCCGAGATTTTCTTTCGGAGATATTTCAGAATCTATCGGATCAAAATCAATAAAAGAGTTTTCAGTAAAATTCGGCGTTTCCTCAATTATAAACTCTTTTATAAAAAGACCGCCGCTGAATTTTTGTGAGAAATTTTCTACATAAATATAATAAAACGTATCTTTATCACTGCCGTAAAAGAATGATACTTCGGTATAGGAAGTGTCGTTGATAAGAGGGATATTTAACAAATTTATCTGATGTGGAAATGTTGCAATGCCAAAAGACGGTTGTGTTGATATTCCGACTGTCATTTTTTCAACAGTAGGAAGACCAATATGATGTGCTTTGTATCTTACGGTTATTTTGTAAGACTGTTTTTGTTTAAATTTTATTGATGGTGAAACAAGAATAGAATTATTTTCTGCAAAGTTAGTATTGACAAAAGCAAATTCATTATCTATAATATTCCATTGTTGCGAAGTGCTGTCAGACACTTTGGAGTAAGTGTTCCAATAAACATTGTCTGCGGAATTTTTAAAATTCAGAACACACGGGACAGCGTACGAAAATGCCGGATAAATATCAAATATATATGTTATCGTATCGTTGGAAAAATTTTTATCGCCCCTTTGATCGGCTTCAAGCCAGACAGTAATTGTATCGCGAGTCCAATTATCGGCAGCAGGTAAATTCAGAGCGTTTGAAAAAGTGAGAATTTGCTTGGCGAAAGGGGGGATGTTTGCAATAATTTTTTCCATTACAGGAAAAGGCATCGACGGAGTTTTATAATATGCGGTAATTGTATCCCACGTGGAAAGGCTTTGGTTATGAAGCAGAAATGATACGGCGTTGCCTTCTGTTAATGATGTTTTTTGTGGTGATATGATACTTTCCATAATACCGTCGCTATAATTCACAGCACCTGCATTGGATATTTGAAAATTTGTGACAACGAGATCTCCTGCATGAGATGTATCAAACGATTCCTGATCGTTTGTATAGGGAAAAATAGAAAGAGCGATTGAATAATTATCTCCGCTTCGGTTAAAAATTTCAGGAAAAAGATCAACAGAAATAGAACTGTTTCCGTCCGGCACATTTCCGTTAAACGTTTTTATAACTTGGAGAACAGTATCGCCGCCTGCACCAAGAATAATCCGTCTATGCGGATAATTAAGAATTTCGTTAGGCAACATCACGCCGCTATATGGAAAAGAACCCGATGGTAATTGTTTTACAAGAAATATAATCATATAAAAATTTCTCCAGTACTCACCGGTTGTCGTATGAGTATTAAACGACAAATCAAAACGATAAAAACTGTCGGTGTGCAAGGAAAACAAAGGACTGAAAACAGTAGGTTGATTTTCCAAACATGTTTCGTGATAGGCACAAAACTGTGAACCGCTAATCCAGTTGGCAGAATTTTTATGTTCAAAAACGCCGGATGTAAAATGATTTGTAACGCAAGTATCTCTCCATTCTGCAGCTAATGCAGGAGTGAATATGCTTGTCGTAATAGCTATAACAATTATGATAATCTTTTTTGTCATTTTGTTAATTCTTTCAGTTGTACGAAGATTTCGGATAATTCCGAAAATTTTTTTTCATCCAATTCCGTTATGCTAAAAACAAATTTTAAATTTTCTATTTTTGATATTGTCTGTTTAAACGGATATGTTGCGACACTTCCAATGAACATTAATAGAATATTTGTTCCGGGTGTTTTTTCAATTTGTTTGTCTAATAAAAAAATGTTTGTAGTTTCCCATTTTTGGAAGTAATGATAAATGAAGAAATCTGCGGCTAATTCTTTCGCAGGTGTTTCAAACTTCCAGTGTAAATTTTCATTGAGAAGATGGGCTGCTTTTAAAATTCCCGTATTGGGGGAACACGACAAGGAATACGATCGTAGCTCGTCTGTTCCGGCGGATACTGTATCCGGCGTTATGTATGCGTATGGTGCAGGCATTTCAAATTTCATTTCCTATGTTAAAAAGCATGTCTATAACAGAAAGTTCTTTTGCAGAAATGTCGTGAAAATTGAACGTTCGCACATAGTCAGCAGTCACTATCCCAATTTTGCTAATTAGAAAAGATAAGAACATCTCATTTAAATCAATCAAAAATACGAAATTTTTATCAAAAATCAACCGCACTTCATCAAAATAATGTATGAAGAAAGGTGAATTATTATAGCAAGTTTCAAGTGTACGCAAGTGATTTCGCTGCCATTTTATATCGTTAAAAATTTTTACATCTTTTGTTTTTTGTCCGTTTTTTTTAATTACAGGAACAGTTAGCATCAGAGGACCCTGAGATGAAAGTATTTTGGCTCTGTTTCTGAATGTCTGTTTTACGAAACGTTCCTCTATATCAAGAGCGTAGATACCTTTTTTTTGTGCGGAAAGTATCTGTGAAAATAAATCAATAGAGGGCAGATAGCAGGTAGGAAAAAAAAGAACCTGCCCTTTTTGAAAGGCAGGTTCTTTTGTGAAACAATTTGTTCCCACCATTATTCGGCAGGTGTTTCTTCTACGACTGCTTCAACTTCAGCGGTAGAATCGCCGGCAACGGCTTCTTCAACAACAGCAACTTCTTCTGTTGCAGCAGTTTCTTCTGTGGCAGCAGTATTGCCCTTGCAGCTAACGCAAAGAACCATACTTACAATTGCCAATAAACCAAATACTTTCTTCATTGTTTTTGTGATTTTTAATTAAAAACACTGTTAATTTTAATAAGTTGCAAAGGTAATAATAATTTTATTAAAAATCAATAACTTCCAGCATTTTCTCCCAGAGAAGTGTTTATAATAAAACAAGCAATTCATTTTTGACTACGTTTTGTCCTGTTTTTACAAAAACATTTTTTACTGTTCCATCAACAAGAGCGGAAAGCTCATTGTCCATTTTCATAGCGTCAAGAACTAAAAGTCTATCGCCTTTTTTTACCTTATCTCCTACCTTTACGAATACTGTCCGTACAGTTCCCGGTATAAATGCTCTTATTTCGTTTGGTTTCCTTATCATAGTTTTTATTTTTTAAAAAGGAGGAACTCCATGCTTGCGTTGCGGCGTTATCTCATTTATTTCGTTTGGTTTCCTTATCATGGTTTTATTTTTTAAAAAGGAGGAACTCCATGCTTGCGTTGCGGCGTTATCTCATTTTTATTTTTTGAAACGTCAAGTGCGTGAGCAACCATTTCGCGTGTTGAAGCGGGGTCAATAACAGCGTCAATATAACCGTAAGATGCCGCCGCGTATGGATTTGCAAACTTCTCGCGATATTCCGCAATTTTCGCCGCACGTGTCTTTTCCGGATTTTCACTTTCCGCAATCTCTTTTCTGAAAATAATATTTGCCGCTCCCTCAGACCCCATAACAGCAATTTCCGCGAGGGGCCATGCGAAAACAAAATCAGCCTGCAAATGACTTGAACACATTGCAATATAACCACCACCGTATGCTTTGCGAAGAATAACCGTAATTTTGGGTACAGTCGCTTCCGAATAAGCATATAAAATTTTCGCTCCGTGCCGTATAACTCCCGCATGTTCCTGGTCCGCTCCGGGCAAATATCCGGGCAAATCAACAAGAGTAACGAGAGGAATATTAAATGCATCGCAATAACGAATAAAACGCGCCGCTTTGTCGGATGCGTCAACATCAAGAACTCCCGCCATTACAGCCGGTTGATTTGCAACAAAACCGACTGTCTGTCCGTTTATCCGTCCGAATCCGACAACAATATTTGCTGCAAAATATTCGTGTACTTCAAGAAATTCACTGCTGTCTGCTATTCCGCGTATAACGTTTCTTATATCGTATGGTTTGCGTGAATTGGCGGGAACAATATATTCAAATTGCTGCTTTTTTGGATTGCGTACAGGAAATTCTTTTGCCTTTTTTTCATTACTCCATGGAATATAGGAAACGAGTTTTCTTATTTGCTTAAAACACTCTCTCTCATTACTTGCAAAAAAATGTGCATTGCCTGTAATTTCAGCATGTGTTCGCGCTCCGCCTAAATCTTCCTGTGAAATATCTTCACCGAGTACCGACTTTATAACTTCCGGACCGGTGATAAACATTTTTGAAATATTGTCAACCACAAAAACAAAATCAGTAAGGGCAGGAGAATAAACTGCGCCGCCTGCACAGGGACCGAGAATAACCGAAATCTGCGGAATTATTCCGGACGCTTTCGTGTTGCGGTAAAAAATTTCACCATAACCTGCAAGTGCATTCACACCCTCTTGAATACGCGCTCCGCCGCTATCATTGATACCGATAATGGGCATTTTCATTCTGAGAGCATGGTCCATTATTTTGCATATTTTCTTTGCATGCATATAACCGAGCGAGCCGCCTACCACAGTGAAGTCCTGTGCGTAAATGCAAACAGGATGTCCTTCAATAGTTCCCATTCCTGTAATAACGCCATCTCCCGGAACTTGATTTTTATTCATTCCCAAGTCATTATTCGCCGCTTCAATGAACATATCATATTCGTTGAATGAACCCGGGTCTAAAATGCCGTCTATACGCTCTCTGGCAGTGAGTTTACCGATAGCCTTTTGCTTTTCAATAGCTTTTTCACCACCGCCTGCGAATGCGGCTTCTATGCGCTTGCGCAATTCCTGCGTTTTTTGTTTAATTGTTAATGCCATAATTTTTATATTATGTCAATAAAGTTACTGTCAACTCTATTCTTTTACACGAATATTATCTCCGCAATCCCGAATAATTGCACGATACCATTTTTCCGGATATTGCGGTTGAGAGGGAAATTCAATACGATCCTTTCCGTATTTTGTTGTCTTAAAATTACCCTTTTCGTCTGTTTTTTTAATATTACCGTCAATATATTTTACAAGCAAATATTTATCTAATTTTTCCCATCTTTGAAATGTTGCATCTGCAGCCATGTTAGAATAAAGTGTTGCAAACTCAACAGCTTCCTCATGAGACATATTTTTTGCTTTCTCATAGTCGGAAGAAGCGGAATAATTGAGAACATCTTTCTGAAAGCCGGACTCAAGTTCTCTTTGTTCTTTTTGAATATCAACAATCATATCACTGTAACGCGAATATGCAAAATTTGAAACTCTGTTAAAAAGCCAAAACATGGATGAATCCGAATATTCCGCCATACTACCGTTGCCGACTCTTATTGATGAGGGAATTTTGTTAATGCCGCAATACATGGGCATATAGACAGTTGTGTAACTGTCATCAACTCCAAACCAAAGAATACCACCTGTTTCATTACGTACCCATGAGCGGGACTGCGCAATAAAAGAAAATCCTGTTTGTTGTGTGGATGTTGCACGTTCATGAACATAATTTACACTGTCAACAGTAAAATGCATGGGACGCCAACGGTAAGGGCAGGCAAACGGACCTGCACCCAAATCTTTCGTCATATCCATAGATGTACCCTCAAAATGGTCGCGCATAACGTCAAACATTTTATTTAGCGTAACTTTTTCTGCGGGTTTAATCCAAAGCGGCATACGGTGTTGCAAATTATCGCCGCGTGCATAATCTTCATAATCCTTTATTGCTTCTTTGTTGAATTTCATAAAACCTGCAAACACACGTGATTCGCAGGAACGCGCAGTGTTTTGTGTGAGAGGCGCAATTGCATCGCAGAAAATAAAATTGTCAAACGAGGTTGCAGATGTTATATTAACTGCTTTGCAATATTCAAAAATATCTGCCGTATAAACACATTCAATATCGGGTGCGAAAATTTTTGCAAGATTATTTGTGGTGATTGATGTTTTTCCGTCTGCTTTTTTTATAGTTGTAATACGTGCCTGATTGGCGTGTCCCGACACATAGCCATCGGGGATTTTATACGCAACCATAAGCAATCCTTTTTTATTGAGTTTTGCGTTATTTGCTTTTTTTGCCCGCCCTGTAAATTCCATATACCAAACTTCGTTCGGGTCGGAAATAGAAAAACTTTCGCCCTCTGACGCATAACCATATTCATCAGTTAATTCAACCATGATTTTAACAGCTTCACGCGCCGTTTTTGCACGTTGCAAAGTAATGTATATAAGCGAGCCGTAATCAATAATACCTGTGGTGTCGTGCAACTCCTCGCGTCCTCCGAAAGTTGTTTCACCTATAGCGAGTTGATATTCGTTAATATTGCCGACAACGGAATAAGTGTTCAATGCCTGCTTTATCTCGCCTAATTTACGTCCTGTATCCCATTCCTCAACAGTCATCATCGTGCCTGCCGGATATGTTGCTGCGGGGCGAAAGTAAAGTTCACCGTACAATACATGCGAATCTGCCGCGTATGAAATAAATGTTGAACCGTCGGCACTTGCCCCTTTTGTTACGAGAAAATTTGTGCAAGCCATAATGGTACTCCCCAAAAGTGTTACCACTGCTGCAATTGTGAAATATAAAAAATTTTTCATGTTTTTATTACTTTAATTATACGAATTTTTTGTGCATTGATTTCCTCTACCGCAAAAGTGAAGGGAGGGATACTGATGCTTTCGTCTTTTTGGGGAATACGCTGAAGTTTTTCAAGGATAAGTCCCGCAAGCGATTCGAATTCTCCATTGTGCTGTTCAAAAAAGTTATCATCCAGATTAAACATTTTGGAAAAGTCATGCAACGGAATGCGTGCATCAATAAGGAAAGTGTTATCGTCTATTTTTTTGAAAAAATGAACATCATCTTTTGTATCGGCTTCGTCTGCAATATCACCTACAAGTTCTTCAAGAATATCTTCAAGCGTAACAATTCCGCTTGTGCCTCCGTATTCATCAACGACAACGGCAATGTGCATTTTGCCCGATTGCATCTTTTTCAGAACGAAACTTATGCGCTCGTTTTCTATAACAAACACTGCCGAACGAATAAGTTTTGTCCATTTAAAACCTGCATTTTCATTCAGATATGGAAGTATATCTTTGATATAAAAAATTCCCTCAATACTGTCTAAATTGTCTCTGTAAACAGGAATACGGGAATATCCCGAATCTATAAATATTTTTTTTAATTCGTCAAAGTCAGCAGTAATATCAACGCCTGTAACTTCAATTCGAGGACGCATGATATCTGCCGCTTTTGTTGTGGAAAAACGCCGCACGCCATCCAAGATCTCTTTTGATGCAGTAGCGGATTCGTTTTGCTTTTTATTTTTTGATAGTATATTTAGAAATCCCATCTCGGCAAAGTTACGATTTTCCGTTAAATGTATTCATTGTCTTGTCCAATCCGATTAGCACAAAACTTTTTATAATTTCTGTTGCCGTATCAATTTTGAGTTCAAGCAATTGAAGTTCATCGGATTTAAATCTGCCGAGAACATAATCGCTCTGATGTCCTTTGGAAAAATTGCCGCCGATACCGATACGCAACCGTGCATAAGCATTTGTATTGAGTATTTTTGATATATGTTCAAGTCCGTTATGTCCGCCTGCACTGCCTGCGGGACGCAAACGCAATACGCCTGTATCGAGCGCAATATCATCAACAATTATTAGAATATTTTCAATCGGAATGCGTTCCATCATCATCCAGTAACTTACCGCATTTCCACTCAGGTTCATGTAAGTTGTCGGTTTGATTAAAACCAATGTCTGTCCCTTGATTTTTGTTACAGACCTTGATGCATAACGCTCAGTGATAAACGGTGAATCTGCCTGTTTCGCAAAAGCGTCAAGTACCATAAATCCCGCATTGTGACGTGTTCCCTCGTATTCTTTTCCCGTATTTCCAAGTCCGACTATAAGATATTTCATTATGATTATAAATTGTTAATTAAGGACAGATGGAATTCATAATTGAAAGCCGTTTTAATGTCAAATTTCATTTCATACTAATACATAAAATAGCGTCACAGCACATACCGCAACGTCAATACTAATACGCTTTTGCAAAAAGAACTCTGCAATGCGATTGTTTACCGCTGTAAACGCATTTCCCTTCCTCTGCAATCGTATCGAATGGAATAGCACGGATTGTTGCTTTTGTTTCTTCCTTGATTTTATCTTCCGTTTCCCCGCTTCCGTCCCAGTGCGCCATTACGAATTTGTTAGCAGCAACGGCGTCTTTAAATTCATCCCAGTTATCAACTTTTACAGTATTTTCCTCACGATGTTTTAATGCACGTTTAAAGAGTTCTTGCTGGATTTCATCAAGCAATTGAGGGACGAGTGTTTCAAGTTCAACTACATTGTGGATTGATTTTTTGCAGGTATCGCGCCTACAAACTTCAACAGTACCGTTTTCCATATCGCGCGGACCGACAGCAAGACGAACAGGAACACCTTTAAACTCGTATTCGGTAAATTTCCAGCCCGGTTTCTGGTTATCACGGCTGTCGTATTTTACGCTGATACCTTTTGCCTCTAACCGTGTCTTGATTTCGGCAACTTTTTCCGAAATTTGTTTCAGTTGTTCATCTGTTTTATAAATGGGGATAATCACAACCTGTACCGGTGCTAATTTGGGTGGTAAAACCAAACCGTAATCGTCGGAATGTGTCATAATAAGCGCACCCATCAGGCGGGTAGATACTCCCCATGACGACGCCCAAACGTGTTCAAGTTTATTTTCTTTACTCAAAAATGTAACGTCAAACGCTTTTGCAAAATTCTGTCCCAAAAAGTGTGATGTACCTGCCTGCAATGCTCTGCCGTCCTGCATCATTGCTTCAATACAGTAGGTGTCAAGCGCACCGGCAAAGCGTTCATTTGGCGTTTTTACACCTTTTATTACAGGCATTGCCATAAAATTTTCGGCAAAATCGGCATAAACGTCAAGCATACGCCGTGCCTCCTCTTTGGCTTCCTCACTCGTGGCGTGAGCAGTATGCCCCTCTTGCCACAAAAATTCGGCTGTACGCAGAAAAAGGCGTGTGCGCATTTCCCAGCGGACAACGTTTGCCCATTGATTAACAAGTATCGGCAGGTCGCGGTACGACTGTATCCATCCTTTATAAGTGTTCCAGATGATTGTTTCTGAGGTAGGTCTCACAATAAGTTCCTCTTCCAATTTTGCGGTATCATCAACTATAATACCACTTCCGTCGGGGTTGTTTTTTAAACGATAATGTGTAACAACAGCGCACTCTTTCGCAAAACCTTCAACATGTGATGCTTCACGACTGAAAAATGATTTGGGAATGAAAAGTGGAAAATATGCGTTTTGATGACCTGTATCTTTAAACATTTTGTCGAGTGCTGCCTGCATTTTTTCCCATATAGCATAACCGTAAGGTTTAATAACCATGCAACCGCGCACGGCTGAATTTTCAGCTAAATCGGCACGTTGTACAAGGTCGTTATACCATTCCGAATAATGTTCTTCTCTTGACGTAAAATCTTTTGCCATAATACAACTTTTTTAATTCGGCAAAGGTACGATTAAGTTGAGAGCAAAGCAAATTTATTTGCTTTTGCACGCTTGGAGCGGAAGCAAATGGAAAATTTATTTTTCATTTGCTGTAGCGGAAAGCGCAGAGTAAACTTGTTTGCTCTGCCGAAACGAAGTACCTTCATGAGCGAAGCGAATAAAGGTATGATTGAGTTGAGTGTAAAGCAAGTGCATTTGCTGTAGCGGAAAGCGCAGAGCAAACTTGTTTGCTCTGCCGAAACGAAGTACCTTCATGAGCGAAGCGAGTAAAGGTATGATTGAGTTGAGTGTAAAGCAAGTGCATTTGCTGTAGCGGAAAGCGCAGAGCAAACTTGTTTGCTCTGCCGAAACGAAGTACCTTCATGAGCGAAGTGAATAAAGTTACGATTAAGTTAAGCGCAGAGCAAACAAGTTTGCTTTGCACGTGCAATTCAGATTGTCGTTTTTCAAAAAAATGTTAACAGGTATTCGCATTTCTATGATTTGTACCAGTGAGGAAAATTCGTGGAAAGAAGTTAAATCAGGCAGTCTCACAGGGTCAACGCATTTAAATGAGATAATTCGCTGATAATGAATGGATTATAGGCGTAAATTTTTATAAATTTTCATCAAAAATAATCTTCATAAATGCCTTATAATCAATTGTTTAAAGATTTTAAATGCGTTGACCCCGGATGTTAATGTGAGCCCCGCAATTAAAATTTTCGTAACTTCGTAAAGTATGAAACGAATATATCAAATGAAAATAGTGGTATCTCTTACGTTTTGCGCTTGCTTTTGTTTTGTACTCTGTTCCTGTTCCGATATTCAGAAAGAGCAAAAGCAGCATTTTGAAAACGGCAACTATGCCTATAACCAAAAGAATTACGCTGTCGCTGCCGATGAATATGAGGCGATAGTGCTGTCGGGCAGTGAGGCATTTGAAGTATATTACAATTTGGGTAATACATACTTTCGCAAAGGCGACTATCCGCGTGCAATTCTCAATTACGAACGCGCCGCCCGCCTGAATCCGCGCAATGAAGACAATTTGAATAACCTTGCTTTAGCAAACAGCAAGATTCAAGACAGATTTGAGCAGATGCCCGAACTGAAAATAATCACCTTTTGGAAAAATATAACAGGTATATTTTCCTCTGCCGCATGGGCTTTTATTACAGTTGGTTTTATAGCATTATTTCTTTTAAGTGCTTTTTTCTATACACTTTTTCCGTCATACAGGGTGAAGCGCACGTCGTTTTACACAGGCATAGTATTTCTGTTGTTGACGGGCTTTTCAGTTGCGGCGGCATTCAGTACTTATTACCGCGAAACCGAAAAAACCGCAATAGTAATGACCCGCGCCGTTGATTTGTTGTCGGAGCCGGAAGCCGATCCGAACGCTTTTGCGGGCGCAGGCGGCGACCCAGCCCTAACTTCCGGCGGTCGGGCAAACTCGGCAAGTAGCCCCATCGTCAAGACTGTAATCCATGCAGGCACCAAACTTCAAATATTAGACCAAATAGGCACTTACTACAAAGTGCAGCTCCCCAATGGCGAAAAGGGCTGGGTCGCCGCCCCTGATGTTGCCCTTGTTTTACCTGTCGGAACTTAATATTTTTTCATATATCAATAACGAAATGCAGGTTACGGTAATCCACATTTCGTAAACATATAAACCCGTAGCACCATTCCCGATACTACCCCTGTGTTACCTGTCGGAACTTAATATTTTTTCATATATCAGCAACGAAATACAGGTTACGGTAATCCACATTTCGTAAGCATGTAAACCCGCAACACCATTCCCGACATTACCCCTGTGTTACCAGTCGGAGCTTAATATTTTTTCATATATCAGTAACGAAATGCAGGTTACGGTAATTCACATTTCGTAAGCATATAAACCCGTAGCACCATTCCCGATACTACCCCTGTGTTACCTGTCGGAACTTAATATTTTTTCGTATATTTGTAACGAAATGCAGGTTACGGTAATCTGCATTTCGTAAACATATAAACCCGCAGCACCACAACATAATAGAACAGTTCGAGGCTTACGGTAATCTACATTTCGTAAGCATATAAACATATATACAATGAGGTTTTATAACAGAAAATCAGAAATTGCCGCATTAAAAGAAATAGAGGCAAGAGCAAAAAAAAATGCTCAAATGACTGTTGTAATGGGAAGACGCAGAGTAGGGAAAACAGCAATATTAAAACAGGCATTTACCGCAACTCCTGTTCTCTATTTTTTTATAGAGAGAAAAACAGAATCCTTGCTGTGTGAGGAATTTATTCAACAGGTCGAACATGTCTTAAACATAAATGTTTTTGGAGAAATAAAAACATTTAAAAGTTTATTTGCTTTTCTTATGAAGCAATCCGAAACAAAGCGTTTCACTCTTATTTTAGATGAATTTCAAGAGTTGAACAAAGTAAATGAGGCTATTTTCAGTGAAATGCAAAATGTATGGGATTCCGGCAAAAATAATTCAAAAATAAACTTAGTAATATGCGGCTCCATATATTCAATGATGAAGCGTATATTTGAAAATTATAAAGAGCCTCTGTACGGACGCGCAACATCAAAATTATTTATTGATACCTTTAATATATCAACGATTAAAGAAATCCTTGCAGAGAATAACAGTAAATATAAGAATGAGGATTTATTGTCGTTTTTTATGCTCACAGGGGGGATTGCCAAATATACCGAACAGTTGGTAGATATTTCCGCCTTATCTAAAAATGCAATGTTTGACAGTATTTTTACGGCTGGATCCTTTTTTCTCAGTGAGGGAAAAGATGTTTTAGTAGATGAATTTGGTAAGGATTACGGCACATATTTTTCAATATTATCTTTAATTGCTTCATCAAAAACAGACAGGAGTTCCATAGAAAGTATTTTAGGTTTTGATACGGGCGGCTTTTTAACAAGATTGGAAGATGAATACGGTATAATAAAAAGAAAACGTCCGTTTGGTGCGAAAGAGGGGAGCAGAAGTAATAAATATATTATTGAAGATTGTTTTTTAAACTTTTGGTTTCGCTTTATTTATAAGTATAGAAGTGCTGTTGAGATAGGAAATTTGGAATATGTAAAGGATATTGTAAAACGCGACTATGAAACGTATAGCGGAATAATACTTGAAAAATATTTTAAAGAAAAGCTAAAGGAATCAAAGAAATTTTCCGATATTCAGTCGTATTGGGACAGGAAAGGCGAAAATGAGATAGATATTATTGCTGTTAATGATATAAAAAAAATCATAAATTTTTACGAAGTCAAACGGAATAAAAAGAGAATAAATCTTGATTCTCTCAAAAAAAAATCACAGAATATTCTCGCAAACTATCCCGATTACAAAGCAAGTTTTATACCCCTGTCAATGGAAGATATGTAATATATACACTGCCCTCTTTTTTGTCTTTTAAGCCCTAAAGTAATTTTCAATAATATATAGCGGAATATTTGTCATCCAACTTTCCTGCCTGTAATCGGACAGTGAAGTTCTTATGGCGTTTTTGGGTTTATATTTTTCGCAGAAAAATTTGAAACTTTTTGCCCGCAAATTTTCGCCCGCCTTCACTTCAACAGGAATCACTTCATCCTCTTCATTTTGAACGACAAAATCAACTTCGGAACTCGAATCGTCTGCCGAAAAATAATAAATGGCTAAATCTTCGTTCAGTTTGAGTTGCTGAATTACATATTGTTCTGTTAATGCTCCCTTAAATTCAGTAAAAATGTCATTTCCGTCGATAATGGTTTTTGCACTTAATTTAGACATTGCGCCAAGCAGACCAATATCATTATGGAAAAGTTTGAAAACCGATAAATCCTGATACGCTGCAAGCGGTAGTGCCGGCTTTGAGATTTTATAACACTGCAACAGCAAACCTGCATCAACGAGCCACCGAATTGCCAATTCAAAGTCTTTTGCTCGTGCGCCGTCTCTTACTACACCGTAGATAAATTTTTTATTTTCCTTTGCCAGCTGTGACGGCAAACTGCGCCAAACCATATTTATACGAGGCACAATTTCTTTTGGGGCGTGTTTTGAAAAATCTCTTTCATAAGCCGTCAATATTTCATTTTGAATTTTACGTACTTGTCGCCAGTCGCGGGTTTGCACGAAATTTTGTACAGCTTCGGGCATTCCGCCTACATAAAAATAGTAACGCAGGTAATTTATCAATTTGGTACTAAAACTGTTCACTAATTCCCAATCGTGCTTTTCAAGCAATTCTACCAGTCCGTTTTCACCTGCAGCCAACAAAAATTCAGTGAAATTTAATGGAAAGAGATTTAGAAAATTAACTTTTCCTACCGGAAACGACTCATCGGGATGCAAATTGATACCAAGCAGCGAACCTGCAGCAATTATGTGATATTCAGGGTTTTCTTCGTAAAAATATTTCAACGAAGTGATACCGTGCGGCGCGGCTTGAATTTCGTCAAATACAAGCAAAGTATCCTCAGGCGTAATTTTCAAATTTGCGAAAGCGTTTAATCCTGCTATAATTCGGTCAATATCAAAATTTTCCATAAAAATACTTTTAGGAGCATTCTTATCTTCAAAATTTACATATACCATTTGCCTGTATTCAGTCTTTCCAAACTCCCGCAAAAGCCAAGTTTTACCTACCTGCCTTGCCCCTAAAAATATAAGCGGTTTTTTATTTTTATCTAATTTCCACTTTATCAACTTTTTAATAGCATTTCTATACATTTTTTTGGACTTAATTATAACAATTTACTACACTTTTTTGGACTTAATTATGACAATTTATACATTTTTTTGGACTTAATTATGACGATTTACTACACTTTTTTGGAGTTAAATCCACTGTAAAATTACACTTTTTCCGACATAAAAGCAAATTTTACCCCTGTCAATGCAGGGCAAACGCATTTAAAAATATATAATAATGTTAATCAATAAATTAAATATTGAAATATTTCATAATTCGGCAAAAATCAGATTTATAAACAGCTGTTACAACTGCAGTTTTGACGCACTGTACGAACTGTTAATCCGTATAAAATTTTGTACCTTTGTCCCAACAGTACCCGTTTGCATACTATAAGAACTGCAAATGGGTCATTTTTTTTGCAGATATGTCAAACAACATCAAATAGACAAAAAAAACAACGAGAGCCACCCAAAGGGTGGCTCTCGCCGCTTTCTTTTAAAAGATATACGTAAAATTTACGTACGAAATTACTGCTACTTCAACAGTACTTTCGTGTGTTGGATTTCCCTGTTCTTACCGTAAACACTTACAATAACAATCTGGTTGCGGGTAGAAGTCGTTATAAGCATATTATCAACAGTGCGAACAACATGTTTCTGCAAGGTAGCACCGTTGGCAGAAGTAAGCACTACACGCTCTACATACTCATTGTCGGGATTAAGGATATGAATTTGACCCTTGTCGGCATAAATTTTGAGTGTGGAGCTGGAATTCAAACCCTCAATTGCCACTTCCTGAAGCGTAGTAAAGTTTTCGCCGCTTGCCCATGAGCTGGCACGTCCGTGGTCGCACATATTGCGTACACGCCAAATATACATAGTATTTGGGCTTAAATCTTCAACCACTGTGAAAGTGTCGGCAGTAACCGCAGCAGTATCCCATACGAGAATAGCCTCAGCATGGTACGTTACAACAAACGATTCACGGTCTTCGGGAGCAGTCCATGAAAGAGTTGCAGTTGTTGCCGTGACGGCTTTGGCTGTAAGATTTGAAGGCAGCGGACATGTCGGAACAGCGAGAGTTGTAAACGGGGCAGGTGCCGACCATGCACTCTGATCCGTTGCGTCACAAATACTGCGTACGCGAACCTGATAAGCAGTTTGCGGTAAAACAGTGGTGAGATTAACTGATGTTTCCTCCGTAGCCGTAACAGTCCATTCACCCGAACTGCCCTGACGAATACCATACTCGTAAGAACCTGCAGAAATGCTGTCGCTCCATGAAATGGTAACATCGTAATAAGTCGGTACAGTTATTATTTCGTACGGAGCAAAGCAGGTAACCTGTTTCGGAGTTACGCTTGCGACTGCGGAATATTCACTTGTACCGGAAACATCATCGCCGCAAACAGTTTGAACACGATATTCATAAACCTTACCCTCTAAAAGCGGTGAAATAGTATAAGTATTTTCAGTTGTTACGTATGTTTCCCATTCCGTCGGGTCGGTATCGCCAACGGAATCAAGAGCACGCACCTGAACGTTGTAACGGATACCGGAACCTTCCCAGGCAATAGTTGCAGTAGATGTTGTCGTTTCCGTTACGGTAATATTGGCGGGAACATCGCAAACATCCCCTGAAACAGTTACAGGAACAATATCACTCCAAACAGTATCGTTTTCACAGACATAACCAGCCTTAAAGCCGTACCAGCCGGCAGATGCGGGAACGTATTTGTAGAAAGCATCCGTAACGGCTATTGCCTCAGGATCGCTTTCAATATCTTCATACACCTTTAATACATAGCCTTCTGCGGCGTCGGCAGCAATATTCCATTTAATATTGATACTGTCTATGGAAGAGTATGTAACAGCAAGACCGCTCATCGGCAGGCAGGCTGCTTCGACGGCAACATTATCCAAATAGAGTAAGGATGCGGGCGCACTTACAAGATCCGTAACATAGTTAAAACCTATTCTGCCCGCAACAACTGAGCCGACTTCCGTAACGCTTGATAAATAAAGATCGTAATGAACAGAATCCGATGTATTTTCTAAGAAGAGTTCCATAATATCAGCAGAGTCTAATTCAAGCAAAAGATTGCCTTTTGTTACGACTAATGTATCGGTACCTGTTGAAGGAATAAAGGCAACGTAGAACTTTGCGCCGGGCGTCAATCCTGTTCCTGCACTTAAAGAAGTTGCCGCCGCTTGTTTTACCGATATATCAAAAGCAACTTTTGTATTGTTCGGCAGTTGAAATTCTTTTGTCAAAAGCCATCTTCTGCTATTAGCTGAACTATTGCTGTGATTCCAAATCGTTGCCTGATCTCGACCGTCGTTATACGTGTATTGCGTAGGGTTACCTGCTGGGTAACCGTTTTTCCATGAATAAGCCCTCACAGTCGTTAAAATCATACTTGTATATGGAGAAACAAGGGAAATACTTCCGCTTATGTTCGTATCGGAAAAAATATCAAACGGATCCACAGCAGAAAATATGTATTCATCCCAATCTTTAGGGAACAATCTTTGAGAACTTCCCGGAGTAGCCCGATTTGTAAAATCAATAAAACTTGAGTCAAAATTGTCATAAAACGGCAAAGCGTATCCTGTTTTAAATTCGTCGGAAACCCATTCCGAACTGTTGCCAACGGCGCAAACAGACCTGACTTCTACTTCCATAGCAACAGGACCAAGCGGTAAATCCTCAAGAGTTACGGAATTTTCTCCGGTTACACGCACAGTTTTCCAGACTTCATCCGTTTTCGGACGGTAGCGGACATCAAAAACGGAAGCCTCTTCTAAGGCTGTCCATGAAACAGTTGCAGAAGTTGTACCAGCGTTTATACTCAAAGTTTTTATCGGCTCGCAGGCAGGAATATCTTCTATAAGGAAATTGGAGAATTGTAAATAACGGCTATAAGCCGATGTCACCATATTCCAGCGTATTCTGAGTTTAAAAGCAGCCGCACTCGTAACAAGAGGTATCTCTACCTTAGTTGAGGTGGATTGAATTTCCGGCATATCATCCCTAACCCATATTTTAACAACATTATATTCTATACCGTCTGTAGAAACCTCGAAATAAACAGTATCGTTTTCATTAAAGTTTTCATATAGCGAAGTGTTTGGCTGAAATCTAACAGGGGTTGCATATCCGGAAACATCAACCGCTAATCTTGCTCCGGTGCTGCTTTCTGTCTTGATAAAAGGAGTTATACCTTCAGCATTCCATGTTCCTGTACCAAGAGAATTTGAAACAAAACCGTTTGCAGAAGTGTTCACGTTGAATATTTTCTCGCCGGCAGTGTTAACTTCCCATCCGAACGGAGGCGTGGATGTATTACTCTGTTCAAAATTAACAGTATAGGGAGTTACAGGTTGCGCTAATGCTGAAGCACGCTGTGCTACGGTAGAATATTCACCTTCTGCATTTTTTGTCCACGCACCGAAAAAATAAACGCGGTTTGGCTGCAAATCGGTAAATGTAAAGTCACTGATTTCTGTGCCTTTGTAAATAACAGTTCCGGCGGGTAGCAGCGCATTGTCACGACAATTTGAATAAAGCGGGTGCCGCCATGGACATTGTTCATAATCATCTGACTGTAATTCGGAATTAAAACTGATAACATCATTAATATTGACAATACCTTGAGGAACACCAAAGTACCCTGCATTGGTGGAATTACCAACTCCATCACCCGACATTACGGAATTTACGGCAATTATTACAGTGTCGCCAGGATTTCTTGCGGTTACGGATAAAGTTATGGCTTCGGGAGTATTTGATACAACTGAAAAACTTGTGGGCGGCAGAGGCATATATTTACCGCTGTCCACTATTGGAGGTCCGTATTCTTTACCAATGCATACAGTATTTGTGAGGTATGCATAAACATACTTTTTGTCGGATTTTGGAATATCTTTAGTCCATCCATCATTAGTACCTATACTGGAACCTGATACGGGAGTTGTAAAATCTACCGTAGCCGTAAGGGTGCCTTCTGTAAGTAATGTCATATTTTCGCGGTCAGCAGTAATGCTGTCCGACGTGTAAATAGCGTAACCGTCCGCACCTGTTTCGGGCAGAGAAAGAGATCCTTTAATAAAAGTAGATGCCCGTGTCGTAATACTAAAACTTGTTGGAGTGGCAACAGGTGCGGCACAAGGTGAGGGAACTTCAAATACAAACTTTGTGCCTGATGGGAAAGTTGCACCTGATTGACCTATACAAGTGTTGGTTCCGAGAGCAGATGAAGTGAAAGTTGTAGTAAGCCAGTTTCTGTTAGAGCCGGGAAGTCTGAAGTGCATGTCCATCGTTCCATAATTGGCTTTTACCAGTCCTATCGCAAACTGTGGGCTGGTGTTTTTCACACACATATTTCCAAAAACAAGCTCAATCTTATTATCTGCTTCGTACAGTATAATTTGATAGGATATACTGTCGTCGGTGTAATCGGTAATCTCGGTTTTTGTTGTGGAATTGTATCCCAAATTAAGGAACTCAACTGTTAATTTTTGGTCGGGAGTTGAACCCTCTAATTTGTAACTTATAGAAGTATTTGTCCGTCCGTAGTTGGTAGCATTTGCGTCGAGACCGATACTCTCAAGTGTTAATTTGCCTCTTCCTGTAGGGTTAATTGCATTCTGACCGAAATGTGCACTTACGCTGTCTCTCCCAAGTTTTATAAATCCGCGGCCCGATATAAGAAACCTGTTAAAGGTGTCGCCGTGAAAAACGAAATCAAAACCGACAGGAAATCCCGAAGCGTAGGCATCAGCTGAAGGAATAACTACATCGTCAGGAGAAGAAGCTGCAATTTCGTTAAGTTTGGAACCGACAGTATCGGAAATTGCCGATACTCTTGTTGCTCCTGATAAAGGTGTAAAAGCATCCGATTCGGTACTGAATTTGTAGATTGATGTTGAATAGCTTTGTCCCCATAAGGGAGTCAAATAGCCCGCAGCCATTGCTAATAAGCACCATGCTGTGAATAAAAACTGTTTTTTCATGATTTTCTATTATTTAGTTGAACAAAATTTACATGTATTTAATTTTTTATAACTTTTACTGTCTCGTTACGCTGTCCCGAACGCAAAGTGGCAAAGTAAACTCCCTTTGATACCTGTGCAGGAATATTCCATGTTATTTGCTGCTCGTTGCTGCCGATTACTCCGTTAAACAGGGTTGTAACTTTTTGCCCCATTGCATTGCTGATAAAAATCTCAACTTTTTCGCCTTTCATATCTTTTACAACAAAAGAAGTATTGTCGGATACGGGATTTAGAGTAGCACCGAAAGAAGTACCCGGACGTAATGTTTTTGTTTTTACCGTTTCTATGGCGACAATTCCGCTGCCTAATGTGCCGTCGCCAAGAATATTTTGTCCCCAAATAAAATGCTCACCGCTTAACGATGTTGCTATGGGACGATTGTCTTTCCAGAGCGCAATCCACTGATTTTGCACAAAAGGCAGTACTGCAAGGTCCGTTTTGTTGTAAATATGGTCTTCATCATCGACAATCTTTGTAAAGATAGTGTTCCACAGAGAATCGCCAGTGGGCGTGCGTTTTTGCGCGAATCCGGTATAGTCGCTTACACTTTTTGTCTCTTCGAGATAGAAAAAGCAGGGATTGCCTTCGTTATCAATACTGACATCCGAATACCCGACACGGCGTTTTAAATACGGACCAACCCAAACGGCATTAGCGTCCCAGCCGAATTCGCCGGTAAGAAATACTTTTTGTCCTTTCATACCGCTCCAATCCTGACCTGCATTCATTTCAGACCATATATAATAAACGCATTTGTTAGCGGGGTCATATACTCCTCTGGGGGAAAACTGGCGAAGACCGCTGTACCCCAATTTAAGTCCTGATGTGCCTGAGGCAAGAAGTTCACCGTTCAGATTGATGTAAGAGCAATAAGCATCCTCAGCACGATTGGCGTCGGGGTCGGCATACCAGCTTACAAATGCACCGCGTTCCACAGGCACTACTTTGAGATTTGTATGCATAGGGGCACTCGGCCAACCGCCTTTATCGTAAATTACGTTAGGTCCCCATAAACGCTCTCCGTTAAAGTCTAATTTCTGAGCCTGAATTGATGAGCCGGACATATAAATTATGATAAATTCATTATTTCCGCCATTAACAACTTTTGCAGTTTGACCTGCCGGAGAAAGTTCTTTATTCCAAAGAACTTCGCCCTGAGAGGATATACGTGCAATTTTCGTTCTTGTTGAAGGGGCGGAACTGTAATATCCATCTTCCCACGCTATTATAACGCTGGCATCTTCGAGTGCAATAGCATTACTTTGAGCAATCATTCCGTGCAGTTGCCTGTCTATGGAAACACCGGTATCTCCCCACAGTTGTTCGCCGTCCTTGCTGATTTTATAAACAGTTAAACTCATGCGTGCCCAGTCGCCGGTATCATAACGGCAGTCGGAAACGCCTAAATATATCTCGTCTTCACTGTTAATAAAAAGATGGTCATTGACCATAACAAAAGTATGGTTAGGTGTATTGGCGACAATGAGAGGCTCATCCCACGCCGGCGTACCGTCTGCATTGTAACGCACAAGCACGTGTTTTATGGAAAATACTGTGTCCTGATTGATGAGAGTTCGGGATGAACGGTTGTAATAGACGATGGAACTGCCGTCCGAAAGTATGCGGGCGTCCCAATCATACATTGATTCAAATATTATCTGATTGTTCTGTTCGGGATTATCGGACCATTGACCGACGGCAGGAAATACCGCTGCGGTGAAAACGATGATAAATAACAATTTTTTCATAACACACTCTTTATTATAATATATTAAAAATTATTTCTTTGAAAACGAGGTAGTGGGCCCGATGTTAAGGAACAGTGAAACACGACTCCGAACTGTAGTCTGTATATGGTTTTTTACGCGGTAACAACGCTTGCAGCGTTCTTAATATCGCCTGCTTTCGCCAAACGAAAGATTTCCACGACTGCAAATATACAAAAATTATTTAACAAATGGAGAATTCGCTTCCGACACCGAATACAGTTTGTCGCCGCGCCGCAGGAGTTCTTTAGTCGGAATTGAACAAATATCGCCCTGCCTTACTTCGTTAACAGGTTTTAAGTTCAGGCGCACTTCCTGCAAAATGTCTTCATATACGCCGGTGGTGTTGCCGGTTACAATATATTTGTCGCCTTTACGCAGTACGCCGGCTTCAATTTTAACTTCGGCAACTTTCAAATGCGAAAAATAATTTGTGATTTTGCCGATGTATGTTTTGCGTGTGGTTGCTTTTGAGCCGTACTGCTCTGTCCATTCGCCGATGTTCTTTCCGAGATAATAACCTGTCCAAAAGCCGCGGTTATATACGGTGGCGAGCGAGGCGTTCCAGACTTCACAGCGTTTTTTACCGTATGTGCCGTCTGACAGTGCCTGTACTGCTTCTTTGTAAACGCGGGTAACTGTTTTAACGTAGTCGGCACTTCGTCCGCGCCCTTCAATCTTCAGCACTGAAACACCTGCTGCTGCAATTTTATCAAGAAAGTCAATTGTCTTTAAGTCTTTCGCCGACATTAGATATTCTCTGTCCACCTCAATCTGCACATCGCTTTCTTTCTCTGTTAAAATATACGGACGTCTGCACAGTTGCAGGCATGAGCCGCGATTTGCCGACTTTGCGAAATTATCCAGACTCAAATAACATTTGCCGGATGTTGCCATACAGAACGCTCCGTGTGCGAAAATTTCCACGCGCACAGGTGTGCCGCTTGGGGAGCATATATTTTCAGTTGTTATGGTATGTGTGATATTTGCAATCTGTTCTAACGACAATTCCCTTGCGAGTACTATTACATCGGCATACTGTGCATAGAAGCGCACAGCCTCAATATTTGTAATATTGCATTGTGTTGACAGATGTACTGTCAGTCCGTTGCGCCTTGCTGCAAGAATAACTGCAATATCCGATGCAATAATGGCGTCAACTTTATGTTGTGCGGCGGCAGTTAGAATATCGTTAATTTCTGCCTGCTCACTGTCAAAAACAACTGTATTCAGTGCGAGATATGCTTTTATGCCGCGTTTATGGCACTGCTGCACTATTTCGGGCAGGTCGCTGATGGTAAAATTTACTGCTGCCGCTGCACGCATGTTTAACGTTCCAAGTCCGAAGTATATGGCATCTGCCGATGCTTGAAAGGCGGCGTAGAGTGATGCGTATGAGCCGACAGGTGACAGTACTTCCATTTCTAACGGTACAATTGAATCAGGTAGATGGTATGATTTTCTTTAAGAAGTTCACTTAAAAAAACTTCGGGAATATTAAAGTCGGCTTTTTTGCGAAGGGTTTTCTTCATCGCCCGGTCAAGGGATATTAGTGTTCTGGCGTTTGGCATTTTTTTCTGTTTTGTTTGCGGATGTTTGTTCCGCGAATTTACTGTTTTTTTATCATGATATAATTTGCAATTCTTCAATCTCGGCGGGCGTCAGATTTGTTACTGCGGATATTTCGTCTAACGAATATCCTCGCTTTAACATGTTGAGTGCTGCCTTTTCAAGACCCTTATCCTCACCGTCCATAATGGCTGTCTCAATCTCGCTCATTCTAATACGTTCATAATGCACCATGCGGTCATATTCACGCTGTTCACTCTCGGAGAGAGCATAGTATTTCAATTTCTCGTTCGCCGATTTTAAACCTTTAGCATTGAAACCGTCCTCTATCTTGTAGTTCTTTAAATAGTAAATCCACTCATCTAACGGATCTTTCGCAATGTTATTAAATCTTGTTACATCTAAAAT
>JAIRNR010000059.1 GCA_031257915.1 Bacteroidales bacterium | reverse complement strand
TCGCTTCCCCTGTAATAAATAAAAACGTAGAAAAATTTATTCACAAAGCAGGCTTCTTTGCAATAGAAGTGAGTGATGAAGCCGTAAATATAACCGCACCCCAAAATGGTGAGGTACGGGAATGGTGAGGTAAAAAACGTCTGCCCTCTCTCTGTGAGAAAGCAGCCGCAAAATATAAGTCGTTAAAATCAGAACGGCACCGAATCAATCGACGGGTCGTACTCCGGTTCCTCCTCCAACTTAGCAGGAATAGACGGCGATACAGGCTCTCCTTTAAGTACCGCATTTTCTTTCTTGCTGCTGTCCGCACCACCACCGACCATAGACATTTTTTGCGCCTCTACTTCCGTGAAATATTTTTTAATGCCTTTTTCGTCCTCCCATGAGCGAGTGCGAAGCAAACCCTCAATGTAAACGGCATTGCCTTTTTTAAGGTACTTTTCCGCAACTTCTGCAAGCCCGCGGTAAAGCACGACAGAATGCCATTCGGTATGCTCAACGCTTTCATTGTTTTTTGTCCGCCATATTTCATTTGTAGCAACAGCAAGACGAACTTTTTTGTTTCCATTTTCAAAAATGAAAACTTCGGGATCTCTACCGAGATTTCCCAACAAAATAACTTTATTTACGCCATTCATAATAATAAAATTTAATAAGTTTCATATTTACGTTTGCCGTATCCTGACAACAAAGCCGGCACTCAACTGTAAAACAAATCATCTCACTTTATGGTACGTCAAAACAGTTAAACCGTTAAACAGAATTGCGAAAAGGCTTAAAACAATCAGGTGATACGACAAGTCGCGCAGTGTACTTCCTTTCAATACTATTAAACGTATTGCTTCTACAAAATATGCCGCGGGATTAAATGCGGCTATCCATTGCGCCCACTGCGGCATACTGCTTATCGGGGTGAAAAGTCCGCCTATCAAAAAATAAATAATCAGGAAAAAAAACGCCACAAACATTGACCGTTGCATATTGTTTGACGATACTGAAATTAAAAGCCCGAAGCCGCTGAATACAAGCATGTATATACTTGAAAGAAGTATTATCAACCCAACACTGCCTACCGGCTTTATACCATACACGAGCCATGCGATAAGCAAACTTATAAGCAAAATTTGGATTCCGATAACCCAAAACGGTATAAGTTTGCCAAGCAAATAATATACTTTTTTTACAGGGCTGACATTGATTTGTTCAAGCGTTCCCTGTTCGCGTTCACTAACGATATTAAGGGCTGTAAGTACGCAGCCTACGAGCGTGAGCATTATTACGATTAAGCCCGGAACCATATATGTTTTATAGTCAAGCAGAGCATTGTAGCGATACTGCGGAGTTATGGTTATTTGCGGTATTTCAACTGCTTCCGTACGGTGTGTCTGCATTGCCGTTTGCTGTGCCTTTTGTGCGCCGAAATCCATTAGAACAGCGTTTATATACGAACTGCTGATACTGCCTTTCGTGCCGTCAACAGCGTCGGCAGAAATTTGAATTGCGGTACGCTTGCCCTGTGAAATATCTTTACCGAAATTTTGAGGAATTTCTATAATCATGTCCACCCGCGACTCTTCTATATCTTCTAACGCCTGTTCGTAAGAACACACATAATTTTTTATTTTGAAATAGCCCGATGATGAGATTTTATGTATCAATTCACGCGAAGTACTGCTGCGGTCTTTATCCACAATCGCAACGCGTGCATCTTTTATTTCAAACGTTGCTGCAAACGGAAAGACAAGAAGCTCAAGAGTAGGCAACATCACGATAAGAGGCACCATTATAGAATTTCGCCAAATTTGTTTTGTTTCTTTCTCGATTAAAAACCACAGGATACGCATGTACTTACAAAGATACGGTATTATTTTTTATAAAAATTTTTATCAAATTATAAATTGTTGAATACATTCCGCGAATATCCATAAATTTGTACTTGTGAATGATTTTGATTATATCAGGATATGTTTTTCGCTTGCGGAAAAAGGAATGAACAGCGTCAGTCCGAATCCGCGCGTCGGAGCAGTGCTTGCAGTAAATGATTTTTCAAATGCAGGCGATACAGGTACAAACGTTACCGGCAACAGTCATATTATCGGCGAGGGCTGGCACACGCAATACGGCGGAGCGCATGCCGAAGTAAATGCCATTGATAACGTGCGCCAACGGTACGACATTCATTATGCCGGCGAACTGCTGCGCAAAAGCACACTTTACGTTAATCTCGAACCCTGTTCTCACTACGGTAAAACTCCTCCGTGCGTCAATTTGATTATTAAATGCGGTATTCCCCACGTTGTTATCTCGTGTTTAGACCCCAATCCGTTAGTGAACGGTGCAGGTGTTCGACAATTGCGTTCGGCAGGTATTAAAGTTACGACAGGCGTACTTGAGAAAGAGGGTGCGTTTTTAAACCGCAGATTTTTTACCCGCATAACAAAAAACAGACCATATATTATTTTAAAATGGGCACAGAGTGCAGATGAATTTATTGCACCTTCAAATATGCATCCGTTGCAAGGTTCTTTTCGTCTGACAGGCGATGAAACACAAATTGAAAATCATAAATTGAGAGCAAACGAAGATGCAATTATTGTCGGCACGAACACACTTTTAACAGATAATCCGCAATTGAATACGCGGCTTTTTAAAAGTGAGTACTGCTGCAAAAATCCTCTGCGTATCTCATTTGACATGCATAATATTCTCCCGAACACATTGAAATTTTTTGATGCTTCTCAGCCGACATTACTTTTCACGTCAAAAAATATTGACCCGCAAAAACCCATACTGAAACAGGTAATGCAGGAATTAAATAAACGCAAGCTTAATTCTCTTATTGTAGAAGGTGGTGCAAAACTTTTAAACAGTTTTATAAAAGAAGATTTATACGACGAAGTTCGTATTTACACCGCACCCGTACGGCTCGGCAACGGATTAAAAGCACCTGCGATTCCAAATGACGTTGAAATGATTGAGGAAAAAATGTCAGGACAGGATATAATTCGCATTTATGCAAGACACATATAAAACAATTGCTGTTGAAATGATTGAGGAAAAAATGTCAGGACAGGATATAATTCGCATTTATGCAAGACACATATAA
>JAIRNR010000055.1 GCA_031257915.1 Bacteroidales bacterium | reverse complement strand
GACTTTTCAGCGTCAATAAAAACCGAACGCTACGGCTCAAGTGGAGAGGGTTATCCCGAAAAAGGAGTTTATTTTATGGATATAACAGGCAAATACAAACTCCCCAAATATGGGCTGACGATAAATTTATCCGCATTAAATATTTTCAACAATAAACTTTTTGTAACGACAAATGTAAGTGATCTATTTTTCGCTCAGGCAAGTTACCGTATAAATCCGCTAATGATACTTGTGGGTGTGGAATTTAAACCTAAGATTAAAAAGAATGATAAGAAAAAGCAATGACGCATATTTTTAAAATAATTTTATATACATTTGCAACATGAAAATTGAAAACATGCTCTGTTAAAACAAATTATAAACGTATGAAAATTATAAATAAATGAAAACAGGAAAACGATTTTTCATACAAGTAATTGCAACATTTATTATACTTTTTGTACCTGTCTTTTCTTTTGCAAAAAATTATGCAGATGCTAACTGGCGTGTTTATGAAATAAAGTCGCAATTGTTAGAACAAGGTTTATACGACTCTGCGAACAATGCTTTTATGGATTTGTTTAACACTTACGATTATCGTTTTGCCGAAGGTATTTCATTAGTGACGGAAAATATATTTTGCAATTTGCATAAAACATGGCAAAAAGACAGCATTTCTATTGATTTTTATTTCAGAAGATTTGCTCGTTCCTATTCTGCTGATAACTTGCTGAATTTTTTTTGCAAATGTGCAGATTCAAGTACGATAAAAAAATTGCAAAGTCAAGTAATCATTTATGATTCTATTTTTTACACTTCTGTTGATACTGTACTGATGAATTTTGTCAGTAGGATGCATGAACGCGACCAAAAACCAAGAATGGAAAACGATTACGAAAACATGTTGATTGCAGACAGTTTAAATCTTATTGAATTGGAAAAATTACTGCAACAGTATGGAACGTTTCCGGGCGTTAGAAAGTTGGGCGTATCCGGGATGAATGAAATGAAAATCCTTATTCATCATGAATCAGAACAAATCCTTGATAAATGGTATGATGTACTGATGCAATTAATTATAGATGGTGAATTTGCGCCGATTTTAATTGCAGATATTATAGATCATGCCATTTTTATGAATGGATACCCCATCAATAACAAATGGGCAACTAAATATGTTAAATACGGAACAGCAGAATTTAAAGGCATTTGTGAACCTGTTAAAAATATTGAACAAACAAACAGGTGGCGTCGTGAAATTGGTCTGCCTCCATTAGAATATGATATAAAAAAACGTGGAGTAAAGTACGACGAGGCAGAATATAGAAAATATGTGCAGATTATAGAGTAATAAAAAACAGATGATATGAAAAAACAAGTAATAGTTGTGTGTTCTGTCATGCTTACAGTTATATTACGAGTGCAGGCTTTTGCAATCGAAACAATCAATAATGCAGACTATATAAACAGCGGGTATCATACAAAAGTTGCGGAAGCAGAATACGCTTATTTAAAAAGCGAGAAAAAACGTGCATACGATACTTTACAAAAAATAGAAAAAACAATACCGATAATAGGATATGTGACAATGCAATGGTTTGTGGAATTATCTTTATTTTATGAAAATTATCCCAAAGCATATAAATATATCTATAAAATGATAGATCATTACGGTTTTAAAATTAGTGATTTTGAAAAATATAAGAATTTTAAAAAGCTAAAAAAGAAAAAATTTTATAATGCTGATACACTAATGCGAATAGAGAACGATTTTGTTGCAGATACGGCACTCTGGCAGCAAATAAATGAAATGAGTGAACATGACCAATATTGCAGAATTTTTTGGGGGAATGAATGTTATGATACCAATAAAAGTGAGGATGATTCACTCTGCTGTTTGTATTATATGGAGCAAATGATATTTACTGACAGTATAAATTATTATAAGTTATTAGATATTATTGAGAAAAAAGGGTATCCATTATCTAAAAATATAAAGTATTCCCGGTCGCAAGGACAGGATGTTTATTGGGCATTAAGTACATTAACAATACACATGGCAGATGTACCATCTTATGTAGAAAAAATGAAAAGCATTTTACTCGAATATATAAGAAATGGAGATTGTTACCCTGATATTTTGGCTGAGCTGATTGACAAAAATTGTATTCTGTATGGACGACCACTTGTTTACGGTCAATTGGGATATGAGGAAATATATGATATACAAAATTTAGATAAACGTCGAACAGCAATAGGGCTTCCACCTAAAAAGTTAATATGTGAGATACTTAAATTGCAGGTTATGCAACACCCTATCCCTCCCGAATTACTAAAAACACTGCCTCAAGCCATACAAGACTCAATAAAAGACGACCTTAACACTCCGTGTGATTTTTAGAAATCAAACTTGGAACCGCATTATGAGAAGAATAATTTCAATATTGAATTTGTGTATTTTATCTACATATTTATTTTCACAATCAACATCAAACAATAATTACAATTACATAAATAGTGCTTACTATACAAAAATAGCGTGGGCACAACTGGATTATTTGAAAGGAAATTATAATAACGCTTACGATACTCTAACAATTGTTGAAAGTATTATTCCATTATTAAATAGTCCCGAATATATTGAAATGCGCATATTCGCAGAATTATCTTTAAAATATAAAAACTACGAAAAAGCATACGAATATATCCGAATTTTAATCTCTGATTATGGCTATAAATTAAATGATTTCGACGATTACAAAAACATAAAAAAATTACGCAGGCAAAAGTTTTACAACTCCGAAAATCTTGCATTGCTTGAAAAAGAATTTTGTCCTGATACGGTATTAGTAAATGAGATGGAAGCAATGTTAAAAAATGATCAATTTTTCAGGATATTGCCGACTCGTAAAGATACTTTTCCACAAGAACAATGCAGTATTGAATGGCAACATCCATATTCAAAACAATTTGACAGTATTGACAGTATTAACTACGTTAAACTAATAAAAATTATACACGAAAAAGGCTTCCCTTTATCCAAGCATATTAAATATACGCAATCGCAACAAACAGATGTTTTTATTAGCTTATTGATAGTAATAACGCATATTAGCGACTCTGCTAATGTAGAAAAAATGAAACAAATTTTGTTAGAAAATATAAAAACAGGTAACTGTCCGCCTGTAATGTTGGCAAATATGATAGATAGACAATGCTTATCAAAAAGAACAAAATTTATATACGGAATGTATGATAATCTCACACTTCAAGATATTTTTGACATTAACAATTTAGACAGACGGCGTGCAAAAATAGGGTTGCCGCCGCATAAATTGAGTTGCGAAATAAGAAAATTTTCTCTAAGCAAATCTTTTCACAAAAAAACAAAATTAGAATGTGACTTTTGATCACTCTCACAATGCAATATCAAGACAAACAAATAATAATTTTTAGTGAAGAAACCGACGCCACAACTACAGATGTAATGTCAACGCAGTTAGTACTGTTCACAAGCCAAACTGTAGTAGAATTTATACGCAGTTGGATATTGCTGCACGTAACAGCCCGAATAAATATCTCAATAATTTCCGACTTCCTGATTAAACTTATGAATTGGGCGTTCCCCTTTGGCGCAAGGAACACGCGCCAAAGGGTCGGGCTTTCCGCTGCAAAGTCGCGGTTGAGTGAGAATTGTTTTTTTTTATAATTTTATATATATTTGAAAATACGAAGATTGAAAACACACTCCATATGAAAAAAACAGTAACAACAGGGGTAAGCGTAATTATATGTCTAATGTTGAATAGTGGTGTTGTTTTATCGCAGACATCATTAAAGGAACACTATGATTTCCTGTCAACACAAAAACAGTCCCCGAAGGAGTATCTGTTATCTCTCTATGAGAATTACGATTTAATCCTGCTTTGCGAACGGTATCATGCGGAAATGACCCAGTATGATTTTATTTTGGATTTAATCGGCTCACCGGAATTTTACAATCAAGCAGGTACTATTTATTTTGAAATTGGCGGGACACATATTACGCCTATGGCAGACACGTTTTTTGCAATGAAAAACCTTTCGGAAGATGAAGCAGAAATAGAAGCTATCAAAATTTTGAGAGAAGCGGACTCGCGTCCAATGTGGACAAAATACACATTTGTCCGTTTACTCAAAGGAATGTATTTTATAAACAGTAAATTACCCAATGATAAAAAATTGAGAATTGTTTTTTGCGATTATCCGTTGGACTGGTCTAAAATTCAAGTTCAAGAAGAATATCCAAGAGAATTTCCACGAGACAGCATTATGGCATCTACTATTATTACTTCATTTGATGAGATTACTAGAACTTCGCTTCGAAAAAAAGCACTTGCAATATTAAATGCCGGTCATTGTTATACCAATCAAACGTGGATAAAAGGAACAAATATTAAGCCCGATTGGATTGCTGCAGGTATGATACTGAAAAAACACTATGGAAATAAACTTGGTAATGTTCTAATTAACAGTGTTTATCCTTCAGTATATGGGGAACATGAAGTTTTAATACAACGCGGGCGTTGGGATGCCGCATTTCGTATGACAGGTAATAAACCTGTTGGATTTAATTTTCACAATACTCCTTTTGGTTTGGATGAGTTTGATGCTGGTGATGAATTAACTAACCTGACTTATCAAGATGTTTTTACTGGTATGATATGGTATATGCCCATAGAACAGCATGTTCTCCAATATAACAATCCAAAATTTGTGACACCCGATTTTATGCCCGAAATGATTCGCAGATGGAAATTATCAGGAAGAGATTTAGATGAAGAAACTATAAATGAGTGGTACAATAAGGAAGAAATTAACGGTTACACAAACATCAATGAAATGAACATTATCATTGATCAATTGATACAAGAATATAATACATCTCAATTTTAAAACTATTGTTCAAAAAGGGGATACATTATACTATTTTTACGATATTTTATGAAATGGATGTTGCACAGGTTTTATGTTTTTTGTCTGTTGACTAATTCTTGTTGTGTTCCTCAAGTTCAAACGACTAATGATGGTGTGCTTAATAAAGTTGCTTTTGATGTTATAGAAGGTTATTGTATTTTTGATGGAAGTGTAAATAATAAGAACGCGAAATTCTGTATTGATAATGGAAGCGGGACAACTATGATTGATAGCACCTTTTTCTTCTCTGAAATATTAGACACAGATACATTTACTTTTAGGGGCTTAAAAAGACAGATAAATCTCTATACCTATAATGGAGAATTGCAAATAAATATCGGCGGTGTAATATATCGCATTAATGAGTTTAAAGTGATAAATTTCAACAATATTGATGCCAAAGGAATATATTTGATATTGGGCTATGACGTTCTGAAAGACAGAGTATTAAAAATAGATTTTCCGGATAAAACAATAGAAATAATTAGTGATGTTACAAGTTTGGATAGCAGTGGTTATCATAAAATACCACTAACGCAATCAACAAAATATTTTCATAGAAGATTTTTTGAAGCGGATGTATTTACTTCCAACAGTAATAATCATAAAAAAGGTAAATTTATATTAGATTTAGGGTGTGGAGGTGATTCACTTGATGCCATATTTAGACAAAAATTTTTCAATTCTCTGCAAAAAGACATAAAACAAAAAGACAAGGGGTTTGCGACATCAATTGATAATCAAAGTCAAACTCAATTTCTTACAGTTTGGCAGATTGACAGTATTGTGTTTTCGGGTATCTGCGTTTCCAATGTTTATGCAGGCACAGTATCAATAATGCTCACCAATGGTCAAGAAGATCCATTTGTTATGGACCCTGACATTGATGCAGGATTAATAGGTTGGAGATTTTTTCAGCATTACTGTATAGCAATCGATTTTAAAAATAATTTGTTGCTCATAAAAGCAAAGTGAAAAACAAGAAAAGAGAAAAATCTATGAAAACAAAAATACTATTTGTGTGTTTACTTTCTTTACTTGGAGTAAATGTTTACTCCGTATCCGATTACTCAAATGCCCATTGGCGTATCTATGAAATAGAATCTTTGTTGGTAAAAGATGGCTTGTTTGATTCCGCCAATAATGCGCTTATAGATATTTTTAATCAATATGATTACAGATTTGCCGAAGGAATTTCGCTGGCAGCCGACAATTTATTTTGTAATTTACATAAAACATGGAATAAGGACAGCACAATAATAGATTTTTATTTCAGAAGATTTGCACGTTCCTATTCTGCTGATAACTTGCTGAATTTTTTTTGCAAATGTGCAGATTCCATAACGTATAATACAATAAAAGAACGTTGCAGTTTTTATGACTCAATTTTTATCACATCAGTAGATACAGCATTGATACGCAAAGCTTTTATGATGAGTAGTAGAGATCAGGAAGCAATAAGAAATCAGGATTATATTATGATAAGGATTGTGGATAGTTTAAATCTTATAGAATTAGAAAAAATATTAGAAAAATACGGAACGTTTCCCGGTGTCAAAAAGTTAGGTATGTTGGATTATATAGATTTAAGAATGGTTATTCACCACACAAGTCCGAAACAAATTCTTGATAAGTGGTATAATTTGTTAATGCAGTTAATAAAAGATGGTGAATTTGCTCCATCAGAAGTAGCAGGGTCTATTGATGACGCGATTATAAGAGATGGAACGGTGATAGATAATAAATGGGCAATAAAGTACACTATATATGGAACGTATGATTATAAAAATTTATGCATACCTGTAAAAGACATAGAACAAACCAATAAATGGCGCAGGGAAATAGGATTACCGCCATTAGAATATGACTTGAAAAAGCGTGGAACAGAGTATAATGAGGCGGAGTTTATTAAAGAGATAAAAATAATAGACGAATAAGACGCCTGTTTTATTCGGACAGTTTGTAAACAACGGCGGCACGGTTTATATTGTAAATTTTTAAATACGTACCGTTATTGCCGGATATTGTAAAAAATTCATTGTTGCCTGTTATGCGGTCGTAGCCGCCGTATTGCGGACTGTCCGAATTAAGTACAATAAAATATTTTCCTGCTTTCGGCGCAGGAATTGCGTAGTCGGGAATACTTTTTGAAGTATGCCAGTTGAATACAAAAACATATTTTTCATCTATTGAAAATGCTATTGTTTTATTGTCCTCGCTTAAATGCAACAGGCGTGGATAACCCATTTGGCGCGGATTATACTGATTTGCAAGTTCTATCATTGCCTTGTCGAACTTTTGCAGAAAAGAGTATTTCAAACAATCGTTATCAACACATGACCATTGACGGCGGGCGTATTTATAGGACCAGCCGTTGCCCTCACGCGGAAAATCAATCCACTCAGGATGTCCGAATTCATTGCCCATAAAGTTTAAATAACCGCCGCCATTTGCACCCAAAGCGAGTGTGAACAGACGAATCAATTTATGAAGCGCAATCCCCCTTGATACTGTGAGATTATCGCTTTCAATATTCATTGACGTGTACATTGCCGAATCCATAAGACGAAACGCAAGTGTTTTATCACCCACTAACGCCTGATCGTGGCTTTCACAATACGCAATTTGCGGAACATTCGGAAGACGGTCGTTCAATACACGCCATAATTCACTCATAATCCAATTTTCATCACTGCGTTCCTTTATTATCTTTATCCAAAAATCGGGAATACCCATTGACAGGCGATAATCAAAGCCTGTACCGCCGTCATCAGTTGCAACCGTAATACCGGGCATACCGCTGACTTCCTCAGCAACAGTTATACGGTGCGCCTGAGAATGTACCAAATCGTTCGCGAGAGAGAGATAAATAAGCGCGTTCTCATCCACACAATCACCAAAATAATTTTCATAAGTACCGAAATAATCAATATATCCTCTATGAAAATAAATCATTGATGTAACACCGTCAAAACGGAAACCGTCAAAATAAAATTCTTCCATCCAGTAGCGGATATTTGACAGCAAGAAACGGCGCACTTCATTTTTTCCGTAATCAAAAATTTTTGAACCCCAATGCGGGTGCGTACCATTCTCGCCTGCGTAATTATAGAGAGCGTCCGAGCCGTCAAGTTCATTTAATCCCTCGTTTACGTTATTCACAAAATGTGCGTGAACCAAATCCAAAAGCACTGACAAACCGAGTTGATGCGCCCGCCGTATAAGATATTTTAAATCGTCGGGAGTGCCGAAACGTGAAGACGGTGCGTAAAAATTTGATACATGATAACCGAAACTGCCGTAATAAGGATGTTCGGCAATACCCATAAGTTGAACGATATTATAGCCAAGTTCCTTTATGCGCGGCAGAATATTATCGGCAAATTCGCGGTAAGTACCTATACCTTCTTTTTCCTGCGCCATGCCGATATGGGCTTCGTATATAAACGGAGTAATTGCTTTCCTGCCCGCCGGTTTGCGGAATTTTCCCCAAACAAACGGTTTGTCGGGTGCGAATACTCTTGCAGAAAAATCTTTGTTCGTTTCATCCTGCACAGTATAAAAAGTATATGCAGGCAGATGTGTTGTCCATCGGTTTTTTGCGTCGTGAACATAAAGTTTATATCTGTCGTTGTGCTTTATTGCACTCTTGGGCATTATAATTTCCCAGTCGCCGTTTTTTGTGCGGTGCAAGGGATGAGATGTATAGTCCCACGCATTAAAATCACCTGTAAGAAAAACGCTTTTTGCATTGGGAAGCCACTCTCTGAAAATCCATTTTTTGCTCGAAGCATTGTAATGCAGTCCGTAATATTCGTAAGCATTAGCAAAATTATGTACACTGCCATACTCTTTTTCAAGCCACTTTTTTGTGTTTTGATAATTATTGCAGCGTTTTTCAATTTTGTCGGCAACAGGGTGTAGCCAACTGTCGTTTTCTACAAACTTTAGCATAATTTTTTGATTAAAGATTTTACTGCGTTTATGCCGTCTATTGCGGATGAAGTTATGCCTCCCGCATAACCCGCGCCCTCGCCGCAGGGGTATAAATTTACGATTTCCGTATGAGAAAACGTATCTCTGTTACGTAAAATTCTTACAGGTGATGATGTACGCGATTCAAGTCCTGTAACTATGGCGTCCTCTGTGATAAATCCTTTTCTTTTTTTATCTATCTGTTTAAATGCTTGCTGCAATGACTGTAAAATAAAGGTTGGCAACAGGGTATTAAATTCATGCTCATATATGCCAAGCGGATACGAACTGCGGGGCAAGCCGGCACTGCGCCTGCCGCTGATAAAATCGGTAATACGTTGCGCGGGGCTGCCGAAACAGCCTGTATTGGCGGCAATATCAGTATTTGAAGCAGTGTCTGATTTAGTAATGAAGTTTGCATTTATATTTGCGGCAGTGAAAAATTTACGCTCTAATTTTTCTCTGAAAAGCAGTCCTGCGAGAACATCACTGCTGCCGTAATCGCTCGGCGACACAGTAACGACCATTCCTGCATTTGCCCACTGCGAACTTCGTGCCGAAGCCGACATTCCATTTAAAACAAGCGTACCCTGTTCTGTCATTGACGGCACAAGAACGCCGCCCGGACACATACAGAAAGAAAACACTCCTCTGTCTGCTACCTGTTCCGCAAATCTGTATTCGGCAGGCGGCAGGGAATATTCGGCGTTACAGGCATGTCCGTATTGCAACCGTGAAATTATATGTTGCGGATGTTCTACCCTTACTCCAAGTGCGAACGGTTTTTGTTCAAGGGCATAACCGCGAGCGGCAAACCATTTGTAAATATCGTTAGAGGAATGTCCTGTTGCAAGAATAACGTTATCGCAAAAAAATTCTCTGCCCTCTGCCGTAATAACAGAAGTACACTGTCCGCCACGTACAACAAAATCAACAACTTTTGTTTCAAAATAAAATTCTGCTCCCGCATTGATTAAAAATGAACGTATCGCCGTAATAATAGCAGGAAGTTTGTCGCTGCCTATATGCGGATGAGCGTCATAAAGAATTGTGGGCGAAGCACCGAAATATACTAATGTTTGCAGTATCTTTTCTATGCTGCCGCGCTTATTGCTGCGAGTGTAAAGTTTACCGTCTGAGAAAGTTCCTGCGCCTCCCTCTCCAAAGCAGTAATTGGAATTTTCATTAAGTATTCCGTATCGCTGCAGAGCGACGATGTCTTTTTTTCTTTGCTCAACTTTTTTCCCCTGCTCCAAAATAATGGGAGTGTATCCGTTTTTTACAAGCTCGAGCGCGGCGAACAGTCCGGCAGGTCCCGCTCCGATGATTATGACTTTTTGAGGATGCGGGTGGATTGTTGTTGTTGCCTGTATTGTGGGAGTGGGGGCAGAGTCGGGCTTTGTGTAAATTTTAAAAAGCGTTTGATAAAAGGGCTTTGAAGAACGTGCGTCAAGCGACTGCCGCAAAATCCGAATGTCGGAAATTTCGTTTGTTGCTATACCAAGTTCTGCAGATATTTTTTTCCGCCAAACTTCGCTGTTATCCTTTTCTTGCGGAAACAGCCTGATACTGCACTCGGTGGTCATCAGTTATTCTCAAACATTTAAATGTATTCTTCAATTTTTAGTTCTTCACTGCACTCGGTGGTCATCAGTTATTCTCAAACATTATATTCACCTGTAAAATTCTTGAAGTCATCCGCTCAATACCGTTACAATATATATTGTCGTCACGGTTCAGTAAATCGCGCAAACCGAAATACATTTTTACTTCAAGACAAATTTTATTGTTGTAAGGCATATAAAACTCCCAGCCTGCACCTAAGCTAAAACCTAAATCGTTGCGATAAATTTTTATTTCATAATCATCATCTGCACTTGCTTCTTTCTTTTTGCCGAGTGCCGCCAAATCGCCTGTGTAACGAATACCTGCCACAACGTAGGGCCGATTGTTCATCATTCGCGCTGCTTTCCATTTAATATCAAGAGGAACCTCTATAAGTACGCTTTCTACTTTTTTTCTTTCTGCAAAAACCGCACTATTAGCGGGCGAAACCATATTGTATGACAAAGATCTTTCAACGAGCGAAAGAGAGGGAATAACACGTAAATCCAAATATTTATGAAGACGGAGATTGCATATAATGCCAACTGTAAAACCGGGCGCAAACTTATGCCCGATAGAATACAATGTATCATTCCATGAAAGATCCTTATCGTCTAATTTTACCGAAAAATCCATTGCACTGACACCAAGAAGAAATCCCCAGTGAAAAGGCGAAGGATTTTCCCTGTATATAAACGGCACCTTTGTTCTGTACTCACGCGCCTGCAACGGCAACATGAGAATTAATAATACAAAAGGTAAAAATAAAATTATTATTTTTTTCACGCTATATTGTAACGGTTAATCACGCAATACAGTAAACATTCCGTTTTTTTCTATTTTAATAATTCTACTCTGTTTCACTTCCATAAATGGATTATTGGCTTGAATGGCAATATGATCTACTTCCGAAATTATTTTCGGTGAAATAGATGAAAAAGTCGTCGGATTGCTTTCTCCCGAAACATTTGCCGAAGTTGAAACTATCGGCTTACCGAATGAGCGAATAAGTTCTTTACAAAATTCGCTTTTAACTATGCGTATTGCCAAACTGCCGTCTTTACCGATAACGTTGGATGCAACGTTTTTTCCTTCGGGATATACTATCGTCAGCGGTTTATCAACTGCTCTGATAAGGTCGTATGCAACGAGCGGAACATTTTCTACATAGTCGGAAAGTTGGTCTTCGTCCGCAATCAAAACTATAAACGAACTGTCAGGATTTCTTTGCTTTATACGATATATTTTATTCACCGCTTTTTCCTGCGTAGCGTCACAGCCAATCCCCCAAATAGTATCGGTAAGATAAAGCAGGATGCCGCCGCTGCGCAACACTTTTTCACAGTTTAATATTTCAATCCGGTTTGTTTCAATCATGTTCTGTAAAGTTACACTTTTTCAAGATAGAATTCTATAAGACCTTCGGGAGATTTTATCGTCAATGTTTTTGAAATGCGATTAACCGAAATAATAAATTCGTCAATTAACGGTACAAGAACTTCTTTCGCAGAGGGCGCGGAAATACAAATAACAGGTTGCGGTCCGTTATCTATTATCTCTTTCAATATGCCGATGTAGCCGTAGTTTTCATCTATTACGCTAAAATTCTTTACTTCGTGAAAATAAAACTTGTTGCCTGTCAAAGGGGGCAGCATTGTCATAGGCAGATAAAGTTCTTTGCCCTGCAACAGTGCGGCTTCGGAAGATGTTAATCCGGCGAATATAATCGTTGTGCGAGCGGGAGATACTGCGACGGAAGTAATCATATACGGCACTAATCCCTGCGAAGTGAGAATAAAAACAGATTTCAATGATGAATATTCAGACGGTTTATCAACATCAAGGAAAACATTCATCTCTCCTTTATAGCCAAAAGGTTTGCCGATTTTACCAAGATAGAAACAATCGTCTGTTTTCATTTTTTCTGAATTTACAATCTCTCGTACCTGTCATCCTCTTTCCCCGAACGCTCGTAAATACCCAAACCGAAAATAGGTACCATAACGAGCAAGTGTTCAAAAATTTCCGTTTGAATACGCTCATATTCTTCCCACACAGTGGTATTTGCAAAACAATATATCTCAACAGGAATACCAACGTCTTTAATATCGGTCTGGCGTACCATTAACGTATTCTCTTTTGAAATATCGCTGCGTTGCCGCAAGTACCACATTATGTAAAGACGGAACAAACCGATATTTGTTTCCGGCATTTTATCTTCAATACTTTTTAAAAATGCTTCGTTCAAATTATATTTATTTTCCCGAGCAAGAAATGAAATTGTAACGCAGTCAATATAAACCGTACGCTGAATACGCCTCACGCCGCTATCCTGCATTCCCCGCCAGTTAACAACGCTTTCCGAAATAAGATTATATGCCGGAATTGTTACAATCGTGTTATCAAAATTACGCACTTTTACAGTCGTGAGCGTTATATCAATAATATTACCGTCGGCACCGAATTTTTGCATTGTTATCCAATCACCAACACGAATCATATCATTTGACGAAAAGCGGATACCGGCAATAAATCCAAGCAGAGAATCCTTAAAAATAAGCATAAGTACCGCTGAAAGCGCACTTAAACTGCCTATAAGAACCATCGGACTTTTGTTGAATATAAGAGACAGGATTACTATTATCCCTATACCGTAAACGACAAATGTTACGAATTGCATAAGTCCTTTTAAAGGGTGCAACTGCGCGTTTCCTCTCTTTACCTGATATTCGGCAACAGACCAGAGAAATGAAACGGTAAGGAGTACAAAAATATAAACGTTGCATATTGAAAGCAGCCGATGAAAAAAACTTTGCCATGCGGGAAAGTCGTAAAAAATCACTTCGTTCGCCTTGAAAAATACGATTGTTACAATAAAGTAACACGAACGTTTAATTATTTTGCGCCGTATTAAAATATCGCCAATGGAATTTTTCCATGTTTTGGAAATTTGCCGTACAGAATGTGTTATAATGAAATACGCTATCCAATATAGTGCTACTCCGACAAATAAAACTAAAACAAAAACGACAAGGGCAAACAACAATGTGTTTGCCCCTGAAAGTTCTTTTAAAGATGATAAAATATTTCCTATCATAAGAATTATTCCGTATCTGGTGTGGCTGCGGGAGTTTCCTCTGCGGGAGCGGCTTCAACTGCAGGGGTTTCTTCTGCTGCGGGAGCGGCTTCATCTGCTGGGGATTCATCTGCTGCGGGAGCGGCTTCTACTGCTGGGGGTTCGTGGGCGGGTGGACCGGGTGCGTCTGCGGGGGGGTGGGGGGG
>JAIRNR010000098.1 GCA_031257915.1 Bacteroidales bacterium | reverse complement strand
ACTTTTGGAAGAAATAAAGTTGAACAAATTAAATAAAAAGCAGATGAGAGCATACAGATTAAGTGAAAAGGACTATGATAAGCTTAAAGTGTATATGAGCGGCAGTATCCACGAAGGTCACGAACAGGGCTTTAAGGAAGGCAAGCAGGAAGGCAGGCAGGAAGGCATACAGGAAGGCATGCAACAAGGGATACAGCAAGGCAGGCAGGAAGGCATACAGGAAGGCATGCAACAAGGCATACGGCAAGGCAGGCAAGAAGGCATGCAGGAAAGCATGCGGCAAGTAGCAATAAGTGCTCTCAAACTCGGTTATACATGTCAGGACGTATCTGCGCTTACAAGTTTGACGCTTGAGCAGGTTACCGAGCTACACAAGTCAGCCGCCTTATCCTGACCTGTAAAACCCACCTGCGCCCATCAACATAATCCGTCCGAAAATTGTATTTGCAACACCCAAATTTACCGCAAAAATAACACTTTTTATTTGAGTATCAAATCTTTAATGGATGTTGCAATTTTTTATCAATAAAAGAATATATGGTCATTGATAACATATTTACTTTAATGAATTGGAGTATATCTATTGCTGAATGTAATAATGATATTGATTTTTATTTTGGAGATAGCATTGTAAAAAACACAAATGTATTAACATACACAATATCCGACAATAAAACCAATGAAAAACATGATATGAAATATGTATATATCTATAAGGAAGACAGTATCACATCCGCATTTGGGGTAAAATTTGACGGAATATTTCCATTACGCTTACTTTCTGATAAAGGCATTATCAAAATCAATCAGAATGAAAACAGAATAGAATTTGTGGATAAGATAGACAGTACAGCAACATTGTATCCTTTTTCGATTAGCAATAATCATCAAATCATAAAATTTCCAATTAGTTTTGCGGACAGCTCAGGTAAAAGGTATTCATATACACTAAATGCTTCACCTGATATGGGATATAACAATGAGTTGCTGCTTTTCAATAGTAAAAGGACGAAATCAATATGGCAGGTCTTGGAACACATATACGGTAAAAACGAGAATATTGTTGTAAAAAATATAGAATTGGGCATAAATAAAGATCATAAAAGAACATGTTCAATGGAAAAGCGGTATGATAAAGGTTATCCTGAAGATTTATTATTAGGATTTAATATGCTTTCTAACTATAATATTTATTTTGATTATAAATCACAAAACATAGCATTGGAGCCGATAACATTAAAAAGACAACAGATAAAAAATGGTTTTACAGCTATATTGAAGGTTTTGAAAGGAAAATATATCCAAACGGTATCATTTGTTGATAAAGAAAATTGCGCATTTGATTTACTCGCAGGTGATGAACTTTATAGAATTGGTGAATGTGTTGTCGATGATAAAAAAGTAAGTGAAATAAGAATGCTTCTTTCAGATATGCCCAATACTATAACCGTAAAGCGTAATAACACATACATTGTTTTAGAAAGAAAGAAAGGATAAAAGAACGGCGGATTTTACATTTACACAAAATTTTGGACAGTGGCAAATGCTCAAAACGAGAAAGACCGCTCGCATATAGACTTTATTCAGGCATTGCAGAAGAATTGGCAGAAATATTACGAACTCCGCAGGATTACACTGTTTGATTTTTTGGAAAACAGAAAAATTGATGTTAAGGTTCAATTAGAGACGAGCAAACCGCAGAAGCATTAAAGCAGTTATCGGAAACTCCATTCGGAAACTATTAAATATCAAACCCCTCGCGCCGCAGCCAGGTTATTTGGCGTTTCGCATAACGGCGAGTATTCGTCTTAATATTCTCAATAGCCTGTTCCCGCGATATTTTTCCATCAAAATATTCAAATAATTCCCGATAACCCACTGTTTGCAGAGCGTTAAGATGTGCGTACCGGTGTAATCCCTCCGCTTCCTGCTCCAATCCCTGTTCAAGCATTATGTCCACACGTTTTTCTATACGTTCAAAAAGTTCTTTACGCGGAATATTTATAACGTGTCTTTCCACCGTAAACGGACGTTTTTGCGCTTGTCCGCTACGCTGTTCCGAATACGGTTTTCCTGTCGTATAACATACTTCAAGCGCACGGCGCAAGCGCGTGGAATTATTCAGGTCTGCTTCGTTGTAAAAATTTTCATCCATCAACTTTAATTGTGCCTGTAATTCGGGCAGCGGCATATTTTTTAACCGTTCGCGTAATAAAGGGTCGGGGTCGGGAAATTCGTCAATGCCTTTTATCACCGCATTCACATAAAGTCCGGACCCGCCTGCAAGAATCACATTTTCGTATTTTTGAAATAATGTTTCAAGCAGAGTTAATACCTCTTGTTGATACTGGTAAACACTGTAATAATTGTGGATTGATTTACATGCGATAAAATGATGTTTTACTGCGGAAAGTTCTTGCGGAGACGGGCGTGCCACACCTGTATTAAGTTCATTGTACAACTGTCTCGCATCGGCAGAAATAATTTCAGTTCCAAGCCGTAATGCCCACCGGATAGCAAGAGCAGTTTTTCCGCTTGCTGTCGCCCCTTCTATAACAATCAGTCTGTTCATTTACCGCCATCCATGGTACCAGAATACTTCCCGCTTAATTCGTATTTTCATTGCTTCGCCGATTTTCTCCGCCATCATAACGAAAATAAGTTCATCATTTGAAGATAACCACTGTTTTGCTTTTTCATCTTCTTTTGTCGCCTGACAAAAGGCATAATAAAGCGGGTTTGGATTTTTTTTCAACCAGTTAAGTGCTACCGGTTCGTCGTTTATTCCGTTTGCCAAAACGCCAAGTACAGGCAACGCACTTTTTTTCAGTAAAAACATTACGGCATTTTCATCTCCGAGCAATGCGGAAGAAAACGCCGCCCATTCGATATATCCGTCATTTATCAACTTATCAAAACTTTCTTTCTGCCCTTCAAGTGCTTTTACAAAAGAGATATAAACTTGCTGCGGATATTCGTTAATGTACATACTTGCAAATTTACAACTTCGCAGCGGATTTTTGTAACTTTGATAACAATACCCGCAGGGCAAACACATTTAAATAAGTTAATTTATTGATAATGAATAGATTACAAACGCAAATTTTTATAAATTTTCATCAAAAAGAAGCATTGTAAACGCATAATAATCAATGATTTACGAGTTTTAAATGCGTTTGCCCTGACAATACCCGAAGCAAACGCACGAAAATCATAAGATGCCGATTGTTGATAGATACGAAATAGCATTTTACAAAATACAGAAAAATACATTGCCGACAATCAATGATATATGGTTTAAATGCGGTTGCCCCGAACAATACCCGAAGCAAACGCACGAAAATTATAAGATGCCGATTGTTGATAGATACGAAATAGCATTTTACAAAATACGGAAAAATCCATCGCCAAAACAATTAAACCTGTCTATGGGTGCAAAAATTATAATTATATGAACAGCGAAAGAATCTTTATAGTAGGTTTTATGTTTAGCGGAAAATCAAGCTATGGAAATAACCTTGCGAAAATAATGGGACGTTCGTTTACGGACACTGATAATTTACTTGTAAGTCAGCAGGGAATGTCTATAGCCGAAATGTTTGAAAAATACGGTCAGGAATGGTTTCGTGAGAAAGAAAAAAACGTTCTGCGTTCATTACTGTCGTTAAATAATGCCGTAATCTCTACCGGCGGCGGTACTCCTGCATACAGCGATAATATGACCTGGATGCTTAATAATGGTACTGTCGTTTATCTGCATATCAGCGCAAAAGACGTAATTGAACGTATTCGTAATTCGGACACACTGGCTTCGCGTCCGCTTTTAAAAAACAGCGATTCCGCTCATATTGAAAAACTGTTGAATGAAAGAGTTCCTGTATATGAACGCGCACATATTACCGTTTCGGGATTAAGTTTTAATGCTTCTACCGTAAAGCGGGCAATTCTCACAGCCTGGGATGAACAGCCGGCATAATTTGCAATGTTCGCACATGTCTGAAATAGCCATTTTATGGGCTTTTTAATAAAAATTTATTAATAAATCTTAAAAAATGTTAACGGTTAAGAATTTTTAACTTGTTATTTTTTGTATTTTAATTTACATATTATATTTTTGCGCCAATCAAAAAATATAATCAGATGAAAAAAATTATTTTTATTGCGAGCGCACTATTTGCGTTTGCGGAAATCAATGCCCAAGTAGGCATCAACACAGTTACTCCCGATGAAAACGCAGTGCTTGACATCAAACATTCAAGTAAAGGCGTTCTTTTGCCGCAAGTAACACAGTCGGTACGTACAGCGAAAAATTCAAGCACACCCGAAGGATCGCTTGTTTACGACAATCAAAAAAAAGAGTTCTTTTTTAAAGACAAAACTTCGGGTGAATGGGTATCGCTTAACGTGTGGCGGGCTGAGGAAGGAACGAGTAACAATGTTCGTCTTGTCTCTTCGGAAGCCGGGCGCAATGTTGCAATTGGCTACACAAATGCAGCAGACGCAAAGGCAAAGTTGGATGTAAACGGAAAAATCCGTGCAAACGATTCGCTTATCGGCAAAACAATTAAGCTTGACGGAGCGAAAGCGGCTAATTTACGCAGAGACGCAAATGATTTACGTATTTCTGCCGATGGGAAAATCGTGCTGGAAAAGGATTTGCAGGCGAATGGAAGTATTACGGCAAGCGGCAACATTACTGTCTCTGCGAACAATTCGTTTATCGGCTACGGCACAATTCCTGTCGGTGGAATTATTATGTGGAGTGGTTCCATAAGTTCTATTCCGGGCGGCTGGGCATTATGCGACGGTGCAAACGGCACACCTAATTTGAAAGGCAGGTTTGTTGTGGGATATGACGGCTCTAAAACCGATTATAACACAACAGGTAAAACAGGCGGGGCAGAAACTGTAACATTAAACACAAATCAAATACCAAGTCATAGTCATAAAATAGGCGAGGGGTGGTACAATAATGCGTCCAACAATTCATCTGCCGGAAAATTAGTATCGTATCAAAAATATTCCAGCATGGGGAATAATAAACATGAAGAAAATATGTTTTCCTGGGCTGAGGGCGGAGGACAGGCTCACGAAAACCGCCCGCCATACTACGTACTTGCATATATTATGAGAACAAAATAAAACAGAGTAAATATATGAAAAAAATAATTCTAATAATACTATGCACCGTTTGCACAGCAATAACAATACTGTGCGCAGAAGATACTCCGTTTTATGTCGCTTCCCGCATGTATATAGACAAGAATACGCCTGTCTGTATTAACGGTGATTTCGTACATAACGGCGCGAAAGATGATGATTTGAATGTATTTAATGCAGGCTCAATATACGTCAGAGGAAATATTATAAACAACAGCGGCAATCTTTTTAAAGGTTCTTCCAACAGCGAGACAGATAATAAAATTATTTCACAGGGAACAGTTCATTTTGACGGAAGCGATAAACGGTATCAAACAATATCTTCCGAAACAGGCGATACTGTTTATATGTCAAATATTGACCTGCAAAAACCGCTTGTTTTATATACCGATTTGCATATTCAGGGCAATGTTTCCTTAAATAAAAACTATCTTAATCTTAATGGAAATAATGTTTTTCTTTTTTACAAAAATGATGATCTTGACGCAAGAAATACAGGACAAATATATGAAGATGAATATTCACGAATAGTCGGAGAGGGTGCAGTTTATGCAGTAAAAAGACACGACCAGTGGAACGAACTTTCCCCTCTTGGCTTTATTGCACAGGGGAGAGGCAATGGTTCGGTATATTTGTCGCGATACAATTCGGAAGACAGTACCTTGCTGGAAGATATGATGTTGGGATATTTCAAAGTCAGGACAACCTCCGGCAGCATTGCACCGCAAGAATTATCATTGCATTATTTTTATGATCAGTTAAATAATATTTCGGATGAAAAGTCCGTAACACGAATATATCCTTTTAACAGTAGCGAGCCTGCGGTGGTACGTTATAATTCTATTGAAAACATAAATGATTATTACGTAGAAACAAATGAAGCAGTATTTACGCGGGATAATTTTGCTGTTTTTACTTTGGCGTCCGCCGAATGTGCAAATCCTCCGAAGGTATTTCTTGGGGAAGATGTTCATCTTTGCGAGGGAAAGGTTGCGTATATTTCAGCATGGCTTACAGGGGATGAGTCAAGACATTATCATTATTATTTGAATAATGCTTATTTTGATGATAATTATTTAAAAACCGGAATATCGTTCAGAGCATCGGAAGCAGGGCAGTACATTTTTAAAATTATTGATGATAAAGGTTGTGTGGGAGCAGATACGGTAAACGTTAGTTTTCATCCTTATCCTGAGCCTGTATTAAGCGCGAATACCGATTTACTTTGTGAAGATGAAATATTGCAGCTTATCTGCACCGATACACTTCCGAAGACAACCGTCACGTGGAATTTCGGAGACGGTACGACAGCAAATAATATGGATACGGTATATAAAACATATCCGAGAGGTTGCAATACATATAATATAGTTTTGGATGTAAAAACGGAATATGGTTGCAGTGCTTCTGCGTCCGAATCGGTGCGCACGGAAATTATACCGCAGGCAAAAATATCTGTCAACTTTTTAACCGATACCGTTGCGGATATATCAGCAGTGATAAATGATGCTTGTGATGATATGCTTTCGTATAAATGGTCCATTGACGGCGTTCTCATTTCAAATCGGAAACAGTTTCGGCATATCTTTTCGGAACGGAAAGAATACGGTTTAGTATTAGAGATAAATACCTTGAAATGCAGTACTGCAGTTGATACCTCGTTTGAAATAAAAGAACGTGCGTTAATGGCATTTGCGCCGAATAAAAAGCATTTTTGCGCCGGTGATACGGTTGTATTTCATAACTTAACTCAAATAAATTACGGCGATTTTATTTTTTACTGGAAATTTTCCGATGGAAAATCTTTTACAACTTTTGATACTGCAGATATTATATCACGTAAAATTACCAAAGCAGGAATGTATATTATTTCTCTAACCGGCATATCTGAAGGATGGGCAGGAGCAGTGTCGGACACATTCTGGATACATGAGAACCCCGCACCATTATTGCCCGATACTGTTCTTACGTGTTACAGTCAGTATATTTTGCAAGTTGATGATATACTCGAAGATGAATATGTCTGGACAAATGAGAACAATATTTATGTGGGCGGATACCCTGTTTATAACGTTCGCAAAAGCGGTAAATACATTATTACTCAAACTACCGGCTATGGCTGTGTCGGTATGGACAGCATTGTGGTAATTTTAAATGAACGTATTAAGGTAAAACTTGGAAATAACCGTATTGCCTGCGATTCAATAACTCTTGACGCAGGATATTTATTAGAAAAATGTATTTGGAATTATACTGATACAGCTCGTTTCTTTACGGTCAGGGAGAGCGGAAAAATTATTTTGCGCGTGGAAGCAGACAGCGGCTGCTACGGAACGGACAGTATTTATGTTTCAATATTCAAAAGACCAAATGCTTCTCTTGGAATAGACACGTTTTTCTGTTCGGGCGACAGTTTCCTTTTGCAGCTGCCTTTTAATGAACAGGGATGCAGCGTGCTGTGGACAGGTGACAAGCATGAAAACAGCTGGGTAACGCAGCGGGGAACATACGGAGTTATTGTGACGGACAGTAGCGGATATTGCGCCGACAGTTCGTCTGTTTTTGTAGAGGAACGTCAATCACCTGTACTGAATATTCCCGATATTACTGTTGCCTGTAATGGTGATACTGTGCAGCTTGAAATGTGGAACAATGCATCTGCCGAAAAAATTATCTGGGCTTTACCCGGCGGTGGATTTGCTTACGGTCCCGTACTTTCGGTAACCGAAGAAGGACGTTATAAAGTAACGGTAACATACTCCAATACATGTTCCGCAAGCGGAGTGTGGAACGTTCGCGAGCGCAGCACAAATGCGGTATCATCTTTTCTTATGGCAAGTACGGCAATGACAGGTGATTCGGTCTTTATTGTAAGTATTTCGTATCCGCTTCCGTTAGCCCATAAATGGGAATCGACAAGCGGCTTTCGCAGTGATGAGGAAAATCCCGTAACTCAATTTTACAGAAACGGATTTTATGCAATGACACTCAATGTTTCAAATAATGAATGCAGCGCGGGTAAAACAAAATTTATTGAGATAGGAGGTCCCGCTGCTCTGAAACGCGACAGCAATGAAATAACAATAGAGGAAGATAAAATTGCGGAAGAAAACGCAAATAACGGCAGCAATATTGTTTGCAAAATAATCCCCAATCCGTCAAAAAATATCTTTAATATTGTTATTGATAATATAACTGCGGCTGAATACAGTGTTACCACCGTTTTGGGCAGTAAAATTTGCAGCGGGAAAATTATTGACGGCAAAGTTACGCTTAATGCCGAAAATTGGCGGTCAGGTGTTTATTTACTCTTTATCAAAGCAGGCGCATTGTCAAAAGTTGTCAAACTTATGAAAGTGTAATTGTCTGTAATAAAGCAATGTCGCTTTTAGTTGATATGAATAATCTATATAAATGTTTAAAACCTGTTAAATACGGAACTTTATATTCCATTGCAAATTATTGCAATAACATTTATATTTGCGCAGGTAAAAGTATAAATTATTTTAGAATGAAACTGACATGTAAAAAGTTTGACACTATAGATAATAATTATCCGAAACGGCTAAACTCGGCTGTGTGCGTAACTTTCAATTGTGAGTTCCATATATCTTTGATGAACAAAATATAATAATATGAAATTTATAGTAAACAGCAAAATACTCGGTCAGGGTTTGCAGTCGGTTAACAGTGTTATATCGGACAGTAAAAGTATGCCGATAATTTCTAATGTACTCTTTGCAATTAGAGGTAAAGAACTTACCCTTACGGGAACGGATTTGGAAACAACCATCCGTACGGCAATATCCCTTGAAGAATCAAGCGGTGATGTTATGGTCGCGGTTCCGGCGAAACGTATGACGGAAATTGTGTCCACGTTCGCCGATGGACCTCTGCTTGTGGAAGTGAATGAAAGTAATTACTGGATAACTATTTCGTCCGAAAACCGTATGGCAGGCGATATGCCCGGCGAAAATCCCGAAGCGTATCCGATTCTCGCAGAAGAAGGTGCAAACGATGCTACAATATCCATTGACGCTGACGTACTTTCATCCGCAATAGCAAAAACAGCATTTGCAACCGCAGTCGGTGATACTTTTCGTCCTGCTATGGCAGGTATTTACTTTGATTTTAGAGGCGAATATGCAATTTTTGTCGGCACAGATGCTCAAAAACTTGTACGATACAGCCGTACGGATATTATTCCGCAAAATAAAACAGGCTTTATTGTTCCGCGTAAATCGGCAATGCTTGTAAAGAATATTATCAGTGCCGCGAAAAGTGAAAATCGCGAAGTCAAACTGAGTTACAACGATAAGAATGCATTTTTCACTTTTGATAAATATATGCTGGCATGCCGCCTTATAGATGGGAAATATCCCAATTACGACGCGGTTATCCCAAAAGAGAATACGAACAAACTTACGATTGATAAAATGGTGCTTTTAAATGCCGTTCAGCGTACGGCACTTTTCGGAAATGACGCAACACCTACAATTCAAATGCACTTGAATGAAACGGTGCTTGAAATTCAAACCGAAGATATTGACACCGGACGTAAGGCAAAAGAAAATATTCCCTGTCACTACGAGGGTGAAGAAATGGTTATCGGTTTTAATGCGAGGTCGCTTCTTGAAATGCTTAAAAATGTCGGCAGTGAGGAAGTTTGTATTGAAATGTCAGAGCCGACACGCGCAGGGCTTATTATACCTGTCGGCGGTGATCCGGCAGAGGAAGTGCTTATGTTGCTTATGCCTTTCCTTATTAGATAATTTGCATATAATTTATAGAGATAACTCCGCTTGAATTACAGGTGGAGTTATTTTTTATAATAAATATTGACAATTGACGTTTTTTTTTGTAACTTCATATAAATTTTTGTTATGGCTAAAATTAAAGGAACAATTGTAGTAGATAAAGAGCAATGTAAAGGTTGTGAAGTATGTACTACGGCATGTCAGTTCAAATGTATCGGCATGAGTAAGGAAGTGAACGGTAAAGGTTATCGTTACGCAATTTCTGTTAACGACGATTGCACAGGTTGTACCAATTGTGCTATTGTTTGTCCCGATGGTGTAATTTCTGTTTACAGGGCTAAAATTGATTCGCAATAAAGCCGCTTATATCCGGAAGTATTTGTGATTAAAATGTCCTAAAATAAACAACATTATGGAAGAAGTAAAACTGATGAAAGGAAACGAAGCATTTGCCGAAAGTGTTATTCGTTCAGGATGTGACGGTTATTTCGGTTACCCTATTACTCCGCAGTCGGAGGTTATGGAGTATTTAATGAAAGAAGACCCCGAAGTTAAACGTACCGGTATGGTCGTACTGCAAGCCGAAAGTGAAGTGTCGGCAATCAATATGGTGTATGGCGGTGCGGGCTGCGGCAAACGTGTAATGACGTCTTCAAGCAGTCCGGGTATCTCTTTGAAACAGGAAGGAATCTCGTATATTGCCGGTGCGGAGTTACCCTGTCTTATTCTCAACGTTGCACGCGGCGGTCCGGGTTTGGGAACTATTCAACCGTCTCAGGCTGATTATTTTCAAAGTGTAAAGGGCGGCGGGCATGGTGACTATCGTATGATTGTGCTTGCACCTGCATCTGTGCAGGAAATGGCGGATTTTGTGCCGCTTGGTTTTGACCTCGCGTTCAAATACCGCATTGCCGTACTTATTTTAACTGACGGCGTTATCGGGCAGATGATGGAAAAAGTTGTTTTGCCTGAGCCGAGACCGCGTTGGACAGAGGAGGAAATTATTAAGAATACTCCTTGGGCTACTACAGGAAAAACGGCAGACCGCGAACGAAATATTATCACTTCGCTTGATTTGGATGCTGCAAAACAGGAGCAGCATAACTATAAGTTGGCTGCCAAATACAAGTTGATTGAGGAAAACGAAGTACGTTGCGAAGAAATTCAGTGCGACGATGCCGAATATGTAATTGTCGCTTATGGTTCGGCTGCGCGTATTTGTCAAAAGGTTGCCGATTTGGCGCGTGCGAAAGGTATTAAGCTCGGCGTATTGCGCCCTGTAACGCTGTTCCCTTTTCCAAAGAAAGAAATACATGCTTTGGCGCAGCGTGTAAAAGGGATGATGTCGGTTGAATATTCTCTTGGGCAAATGATAGAGGATGTACAGTTGGCAGCGGGCGGTACGCTTGAAGTGCAGTTTTACGGTCGTGTCGGCGGCATGATACCCACGCCGGAAGAAGTGTTGGAAGCAGTAGAAAATAAAATGGTTAAGTTATGATGGAAAATATAATATCTCCGGAAAATTTGGTTTACACCAAAACAAAACTGATGACCGATAAAGCACTGAGCTATTGCCCGGGCTGCGGACACGGCGTTGTTCACCGCATGATTATGGAAACGGTGGACGAAATGGGCATACAGGACAAAACAATCGGTATTGCGCCCGTTGGCTGCTCCGTACTTGCCTACGATTTTATGAATGTGGATATGCAGCAGGCAGCGCATGGACGCGCACCCGCACTCGGTACGGCTATAAAGCGTCTTATGCCCGGCAAATACGTCTTCACATATCAGGGCGACGGCGACCTTGCGGCAATCGGAACTGCCGAAACAATTCACTGCTGTAACCGCGGAGAAGATATGGTTATGATATTTATCAACAATGCTATTTACGGTATGACAGGGGGGCAAATGGCTCCGACAACGTTAGAAGGTATGCCGTCGTCAACTTCACCTTACGGGCGCGATGTTGCGCGTATGGGTTATCCGTTGCGCATTACGGAAATGGTTGCACCACTCGCAGGGGTTTATAATTGCTCGCGGCACAGCGTTCATACGCCTGCCGCTGTGCGCAAATTAAAGAGAGCAATACGTAAAGGCTTTGAGGCGCAGGCAGATAAAAAGGGCTTAACGTTTATTGAAGTAGTATCAAACTGCAACAGCGGTTGGAAAAAAACGCCCAACGATGCCAATAAATGGATGGAAGAAAATCTGTTTCCGTATTATCCCATTGGGGATATTAAGATTGATGGTAAGATGGTTGCATAACAAAACAAACAATATCATGATAGAAGAAATTATTATAGCCGGTTTCGGCGGACAAGGCGTGCTTTCTATGGGCAAAATTCTTGCTTATTCAGGCGTAATGGAAAATAAAGAGGTATCGTGGATGCCGTCTTACGGACCGGAAATGCGCGGCGGTACGGCAAATGTGTCTGTAATTATCAGCGATGAGCGTATATCCTCGCCGGTAATCAACCGTTTTGACACGGCAATTATTCTAAATCAGCAATCAATGGATAAATTTGAAAATGCTGTAAAGGAAAACGGTGTACTTATTTATGACCCTAATGGAATTACACGCAAGCCTGAGCGTACCGATATTGATATTTATACTATTGAGGCGAGCGAATACGCTGCCAAAGCGGGTATGAGCAAAGTATTTAATATGGTCGTTTTGGGCGGTTACCTGAAAGTGAAACCGCTTGTACAACCCGAATACGTACGGAAAGGGCTTGAAAAATCGTTACCCGCACGTCACCACAGTATGATACCCGAAAACGAAAAGGCAATTGAAGCAGGCAAAGGGCTTATACAACTCGTAAGTAAGAAAGCGTAAAATTTTTCTTACATTTGTGCTATGGTAAAATCATTAAATTTTTAATATATGGAAAACACTGATACAAAAAAGACGTTACGCTATTCCATAATGGCACTCGCATTTGGAATTGTGTCAATAAATTTATGCTGGATTGATTACTGCACTCCTGTTTTATTCTTTATTTATCCTCCCTTTGGTATTATTTTCGGTTATCTTGGAAAGAAGATTGCTGCCGAAGGGTTTAAAATGGTGGCAGTAAATCCCGAAGCATACAGTGGGACAAACATGCTGAAAATAGGTAAAATATTGTCTGCAATCGGCTTTATTGTCGGTATTGTTTCGGCTGCTATCGGCATTATAATTGCAATATGTATGTGGTCCGGCATGTCAAATGTTTTTGATTTGCCTGTGCCTGATTTATGGTGATAGCGGAAGATTTTGACGTAATTATTATAGGTGGTGGTGCCACAGGACTCGGAACGGCACGTGACGCTGTTTTGCGGGGATTTCGTGTGTTGCTTATTGAACGGTTCGATATTGCAACAGGGGCAACAGGCAGCAATCACGGTTTATTACATAGCGGTGCGCGTTACGCAGTAACCGATCCTGAAAGCGCGAAAGAGTGCATTGGCGAAAATATTATTCTGAGGCGCATTGCCTGTCACTGTATTGAAAATACAGGCGGACTTTTCTTAACATTGCCCGAAGATGACCTGACATTTCAAAAAGAGTTTGTAAATGCGTGTGTAAATTGCGGTATTGAGGCAAATGTCCTGTCCGCACGTGAAGCACGTCATTTGGATCCATCCGTAAACCCTCTGTTAAAGGGTGCGGTACGTGTCCCGGACGGTGCAATTGATCCGTTTATGCTATCGGCAGCAAACCTTATTGACGCACGTGAACATGGTGCGCAGATATGGACATATCACGAAGTAAAGGGTATTATTCGCCGGCAGGATAAAGTAGTCGGCGTAGAGGTATTTTGCCATAAAACACGTGAACGGAAAGAAGTTTATGCGCCGGTTGTTGTCAACGCTGTAGGTATTTGGGGACAGCAGATTGCGCGTATGGCAGGTATTGATATTACAATGCAGCCGAATAAAGGGTCAATGCTCGTATATGGCGAGCGGGTTAATAAAATGGCGTTAAACCGTTGCCGCAAGCCCGGCAATGCCGATATTCTTGTACCGAGTGCTGCTGTTACCCTTATGGGCACTACTTCAATAGATATTCCGTTTGACGAAATTGCAAATGCAAAAGTTACGCCGCAGGAAGTTGACCTGCTTGTCGGCGAGGGTGAAAAATTATCACCTGCACTTGCCCGAACACGTATTTTACGTGCATATTCCGGCGTGCGTCCGCTTGCAGTAGTCGGAACGCACCACAGCGGACGCAGTATTTCACGTGGAATAGTACTTTTTGACCATGCCGAGCGGGATGGTCTGGAAGGGTATATCACAATTACCGGCGGAAAACTTATGACATACCGCCTTATGGCAGAATGGACAGTAGATTTGATTTGCAGTAAACTTGGTGTGGCGGCACGGTGTACTACGGCGGAAAAGCCATTACCCGGCTCACAGGAAGAACGCGTAAGTGTAAACAAAAAGATGTTTTCTTTTCCATCTCTGTTGCGCCGTTCGCTTATTCAACGGCATGGCGACAGAGCAATTCAAATTTTTGACTTTATATCCGTACTTTGGGGACAGCGTAAAAAACGCAGTGCCGACAAACTTTTAGCACGCAGTGTTCTTTGCCCCTGCGAAGAGATTACGTCCGGCGAGGTGCTTTATGCACAGAAAGAGTTAGGTATTTCCAATCTGATGGATTTAAGACGCCGTACAAGTGTGGGTATGGGTGAATGTCAGGGTGAAATCTGCATTTGCCGTGCGGCAGGGTTATTGGGTTGCAACAAAGAGGAAGTTATACATTTTTTGCAGGAGCGTTGGAAAGGTATTGCGCCTGTAGCGTGGGGAGATGCTCTGCGTGAGAGCGAAATTACCGAAATGCTGTATGGCGGAGTGTGCGGTTTTAAAAATGAGAGCAGATGACGTATGATGTTGTTATAATAGGCGGTGGATTAGCAGGATTGACCTGTGCTTTAAGTACTTTGCAAAAAGGTAAACGCTGCGCTGTTATTGCCGGGGAAAGCAGTATGCTGTCATTTTCTTCCGGTTCATTGGATTTGCTTAATGCACTGCCGGACGGCACACCTGCAAGCGAACCGCTTAAAGCAATAGACACGTTAAAACAGCAGTCGGAAACACATCCCTATACAAAAATAGGCGTGAAATCATTTATTGAAAAAGCGGCACAGGCTGAAATGATGTTGAATGAGCTTGGCTGCAAAATGCAGGGCAGTTCACTTAAAAATCATTACCGCACAACGCCTGTCGGTTTGGCTAAACCCGCGTGGCTTAGTTTTGACGGCATGCTTGCAACTGAAACTCCCGATAAATTGCCTTTCAACAGTGTGCAGATTTTTTACCCGATGGGTTTTCTTGATTTTTATCCGCGCTTTATCGCTGAAGAATGGATTAAAAAGGGTGTACAGGTGGAAACTGTACCTTTTTTTATGTCAAAAATAACAAGGATACAGCGAATAGCCCGCATTATCAATAAGAATAACAATGCCGAAGCCGCAGCGGTGCCGGCTTGTATTGAACAGTTTGACAAGCTGCGGGAACTCGTTAACCGTCCTGTGTACATGCTTGCAACTATGCCTCCGTCCGCACTGGGGTTAAATCTTGAAAAAATACTGCGGCGGAAGATAATAGAACTTGGCGGAGATATTTTTACGGAAGATAAAGCCGTAAAAGCAGAGTGGGAGGGTAATAAAATAAAAACCGTCTATTCACAAAAAATGGGCAACATACCTTTCAGAGGTGAAAAAATTGTACTTGCAACAGGGGGATTTGCAGGCAGAGGGCTTAAAGCAACGCGCACAGGCATTGTTGAGCCGCTGTTTAATTTGGACATTGAGCAGGACGATAATCGCGAAAATCGTGTAAATACGCAGGTGTTGCAAAAGCAGCCGTATATGTACTTTGGAATTAAGACCGATAACAGTTTCAGAGCAGTAAAAAACGGCAATGTTACGGATAATCTTTATGTAGCGGGTGCGGGATTGGAGGGATTTAATCCTGCAGAGGAAGGTTGCGGTGCCGGTGTATCTGTTTTAACAGGACTTTATGTTGGTGAAATGTTTTGATAATGCAGACTTGTCATTGCGGGCAAAGTTCGGCAATCCGTATTTAAAAATTGCCTCTGTGAACGAAATCCCTGAGGATGGTATAAACTTGCTTTCGCAGTATGAACGTCAGCGTTATCACCGGTATAAAAACAAAAATGCAGCCGATTTATTTATGCTTGGCCGGATACTTCTGCGTAAAATTCTTTCTGAAAATTATTCGTTGCCGTTTGATACCGGCATAGAAATAGACACCAACGGCAAGCCATATATACCGCACAGTTCACTATATTTTAATATATCTCATTCCAATGAAAGGGCAGTGGTTGTTTTTGCCGAAAAACCTGTGGGTGTCGATATAGAAAAACTCGTCGAACATGCGGGGGAAACTCTGCTTGCAATGGGGAAAAAAGTTTTTTCGTCAAAAGAAATGCTGTTGCTTGAGAATGCGGCAAATATTCAGGAATGTTTTACAAAAATGTGGACAATAAAGGAAAGTTTCGTTAAAATGGCAGGAGCAGGACTTGCATATTCTTCCGAAATAGATATTTCTGCTATTGATACATCTGATAAATATAAATGTTTTACGGAACGTACTTCCGACGATTATTTCCTGTCCGTAACTGTGAAATTGTAGATTTACCGTGCGGCACACAGGGTCAACGCATTAAAATTTTAATTCCCTTATTTACAGATGTTTATAAATCTAATTTTTGCCAAATTATGAAATATTTCTATATGTAACTTACTGATTAACACTATTATATAATTTTTACTGCGTTGACCCTGGTGCGGCACAAACAGTTGTTGCAATTTTACCAAAAAAACATTAAATTTGCACCCTCAAAAAATAACAGATAATATTCAAAAAATAACATATAATATGAAGAAAGACATCCATCCGAAGGATTACCGCAGTGTTGTGTTTAAAGACATGTCTAATGATTTTGCATTTTTGTCTAAATCAACAGTTAAAACAAAAGATACCATAAAATGGGAGGACGGCAATGAATATCCGCTCGTAAAACTTGAAATTTCAAGTGCATCCCATCCTTTCTTTACAGGCAAAGTAAAGCTTGTTGATACCGCCGGCCGCGTGGACAAATTTATGAACAAGTACAAGAAAAATCAGTCAAAGTAAATGAGTTGTATTCTGTTTGATGACAGCACTGTTCGTGCCAATCTGTTGCCTTTTACGTTTACCCGCCCCGTTTCCGAAATTCGTGTCGGTATTTTGACAGTAAAAGAGAAATGGGAGCGTATTACAGGGGTTAAGGTATCTATTCTCACCGAAAAATATCTGCAAAATAAATATCCCCTTTCGGAAGATGCGGATAGCAATATCCTTATAAATGCTTCATTTCTGCCCGACTACGAAATGTCTTCAGTCGTTATGAATTTAAAATTGAATGAAGCACTTGTAAAGGGAGAGAGCGTTATTGCTTACTGTTCCAAAAAATCGGCATCGGAAGATATTGGCGATTTAAAGGAGATACAATATGAGGGCAAGGCTGTTCAAATTCAAAATATTTACGATATTTTTCTGCAAAATGGAGAACAGATTCGCAGCGATTTCGCACTTCTTTCGCGGGGAAAAATATCGCAGGGACTGTCAAGTACAAACAGAATTACATGCCCCGAAAACATTTTTGTAGAAAAGGGTGCAAAAGTAGAAAATGCAACGCTGAACGGCGAAAAAGGACCTGTTTATATCGGCGAGAATTCCGAGATAATGGACGGTGCCATAGTTAAAGGTCCTGTTGCATTGTGCAACAATGCTATTATCAGAATGGGCGCGAGAGTGTATGACGACACAACCGTAGGTCCGTTTTGTAAAATCGGCGGTGAAATCCAAAATACCGTTTTTATAGGCTATAGCAATAAAGCGCACGATGGTTATCTCGGTAACTCCGTTATAGGCGAGTGGTGCAATATCGGTGCCGGGACGAACAGTTCCAACCTTAAAAACGATTATTCCGAAGTTCGCGTCTGGAACTATGCTGTTGAAACGTTTCTTGAAACAGGACAAATGTTTTGCGGGCTTTTTATGGGCGATCATTCAAAAGCGGCAATAAATACAAGTTTCAATACAGGTACGGTTGTGGGCATTTGCACAAATGTATTCGGAGCAGGCTTTCCACGCCAGTTTATCCCCTCGTTTATGTGGGGAAGCACACAAGTTCATCCATTTGAAAAAGCAATAGATACGGCTGAAAAAGTAATGGCTCGGCGGGGCAAAAAAATGGATGAAAAAGAAAAGGATATACTGAAGCATGTATTTGAAACAACTCATGGTAACCGTAAAATAATACGATAAAATAATGGACATATTTGACGGCAATACGGAAATGATTCCTGTTTCGCTTCTTTCAAGAGAGGACGAAAAAAATTTAGAAAAAATTGAAATTCCTAAAGAACTTCCCATATTACCGCTTAAAAATAATGTTCTTTTTCCCGGTGTCCTTATCCCTCTGACAATAAGGCGCGAACGTTCCGTTAAACTTGTAAAGGACGCATATAAACATAAAAAATCAATTGGAGTTTTTTCTCAGAAAAACCAGAAAGTAGATGAGCCGCAGGAAAAAGATATTTTTGGTGTGGGTGTTATGGCGAGTATTGTGCGCACGCTGCAGTTCGACGACAGCATTATAGTTTTTGTTCAAGGGCAGCGGCGTATAACCATAAGCGAATATACGAAAAAAGACCCTTATTTTTTTGCAAAAGTATTACCATATACCGATGAGAAAACCATACCGGAAAAGATAGATGATGACACTGTTCTTATTGACTCGGTAAAAGAACTCACGTTAAAGATGTTGCATTTATCAATGAAAGAAAGTGCGCATCTTGATTTTGCGATAAAAAATATAGACGGACCCTCTTTTCTTATTTATTTTGCCGCGTCAATGCTTGAAGATGCTATTGACAGCAAACAAAAAATTCTTGAAGCACGTTCGTTGCAGGAAAGGGCTTATATTGTGATGGAAGCCATAAATGTTGAAATTCAATCGCTCGAACTTCGCCGTAAAATTCAAAGTAAAGTTCAGGGTGATATTGATAAGCAACATAAAGAATATGTCCTGAATCAGCAACTGAAACGAATACATGAAGAACTCGGCGATATGCCGGGTGAACAGGAATTAGAGGCACTTAAAGAAAAGGCAAAAGACAAAAAATGGTCTGAAGAAATTAAGAATACGTTTGAAAACGAGCTTAAAAAACTTGGGCGCACACATACTATGAGTCCCGATTATTCGGTGCAGCTAAACTATCTTAACATGCTTGTTGATTTGCCGTGGGGTGAATATACTGTGGATGAAAGCGATATTAAGAAAGTACGTAAATTGCTCGACAAGGACCATTTCGGATTAGATAAAGTAAAAAAACGTATAGTGGAACATCTTGCCGTTCTTAAATTGCGCGGCGATATGAAAGCACCTATATTGTGTCTTGTCGGTGCTCCGGGTGTAGGCAAAACATCGCTCGGAAAATCAATAGCAAGTGCAATGGGACGTAAATACGTGCGTGTTTCACTTGGCGGATTGCGGGACGAGGGCGAAATTCGCGGTCACAGGAAAACATATATCGGCGCAATGCCGGGCAGAATTATACAGAGTTTGTTAAAAGTAAAATCAAACAATCCTGTATTTATGCTTGATGAAATAGATAAAGTTTCGGGAATGTCAAATCAGGGAGATCCCTCTGCCGCACTTCTTGAAGTTCTCGACCCCGAACAGAATACCGCGTTTCATGACAATTTTATAGATGTTGATTACGATTTATCAAAACTTCTCTTTATAGCAACGGCAAATTCTTTGCAGACAATACATCCTGCACTGCTTGACAGAATGGAGATAATTGATATTTCAGGATATATACTTGAGGAAAAAATTCAAATAGCGCAAAGGCATCTTATTCCAAAACAGTTAAATGAAAACGGTGTTAAGGAAAAAGTTGTTTTTTCGGATAAAATTTTGGAGTATATTATTGACAAATATACGCGTGAATCGGGTGTTCGTCAGTTAGAAAAAAAACTTGCGGGCATTATTCGTTACCGCGGGATGGAAATTGTAGAGAGCGAAAGCGAAAATAAGGATGGAAAATTTGTTATTACCAAAGCGTTTATTGCGAAAGCACTCGGCATACCGCGTTTTGAGCATAGCGCAAAAATGAAAGAAAATACTGTCGGTGTTTCAACAGGACTTGCATGGACAGCCGTTGGCGGCGATATTCTCTTTATTGAAACGGCAATATCTCCGGGAAAGGGAAATCTTACTCTAACCGGAAATCTTGGCGATGTAATGAAAGAGTCGGCAACGCTCGCTTTTGAATATATAAAAACACATGCTGCGGAATATAAATTAAAGCAGGAACTGTTTAAGGAAAACAATATGCACGTGCATTTTCCCGAAGGTGCAACGCCAAAAGACGGACCGTCGGCGGGTATCGCAATTTTTTCGGCAATGCTGTCATCGCTGTTGAACAAAAAAATTCGTGCCGATTTAGCCATGACAGGCGAAATTACTTTACGCGGAAAGGTATTGCCTGTAGGGGGAATTAAAGAAAAAATTCTTGCAGCAAAACGTGCGGGAATTTCAACAATAATTCTTTGTGAAGAGAACAGACCGCAAGTGGATGAAATAGATGCTTTGTATAAAAAGGGACTGACGTTTATTTATATTGACAGAGCTGAAGAATTGCCTTGTAAAATATTTGTTAAGTAAAATTATTTGTATATATAATAAGAAAGGCGAATTTTGAAAAAAATTCGCCTTTCTTATTTTTGCATTATTTAAATGCTGATACTATTTGCGTTTAGATATTTTCTGAATTGTAGCGTTTTTGAGCATTTCTTTCGGAGCAAACTTCATTCCTTTTATTGCACCCATATTCGATGGTATTGATGCTTTCTTTGCAGGAGAACCTGATGCTTGCGGAACAAAGCGGGGTAAAATAAATACATCCGCAATAAGATCTTTTTGCTGGTACTCAAAGAACGAACCAAAGGCCGGGACAAAATATTCCGTTTGTCCTCGCCCATTATCTGCATAAAGATAGTAATCCCAGGCCAAGACTCCACCTTCCCTAATAACTGATGCCAATGTGTCATAACTATATATAATAATCTTTCCATCTAAGTCTTTTTTAAAAATAATGCTGTCTTTAGGTTCTTCTGCTACCTGAATGAGAAACGCTGATTGATAGTAAGGACATATTTCATTCTTGTATTCAACTTGGGCTCTTGCAGTTTTATCGGTAAAAAGATAATAAGTTGTATCTGCTTTCATAAAAGTTAATTCATATTCGACTCCTTTCCCATCGTTTATACTTATGAATGCAGAATAACCATCAACAGTTATTTGGGCAGGGTATGTCCCCCAAAGACTATCTCCATTTTCACCGAGTGTTTTATCCTTATACATGTTATATGGGTCTTCGAAAACCATAGTATGCGCTCCACTAATATCAGGAACCCATTCAGGTAATGTTGTGCTACCGTTCTGCGTAACTACAACTTGTTTTGTTTTGCTTTCGCATTTAACAGTAACATAGTCTGTGCGCGATTCGGCACCAGTTGCGGGTTCATCTACGGTAACAGTAACAACAATGTCCTTGCCCGCCTCACCTGTTGTTGGGTCAACGTGAATCCAATTTGCCTCGGTAGCAACTGTCCATGCTGCTGTTGCATTAACGGTAAATGTCTGTGCTGCGGTGTTATTTGCATCAAAAAGCATACTTGTTGTGGAAACAGTTAATTCGGTTTCTGTTTCTTTTCCCGGATCCTCGCAGCCGGTAAATACTGCCGACATAAGTACGATTATCGACAAAAATAATGTAATTTTTTTCATAATTAAAAAGATTTCAGTTAAACTAATTTTGTATTATTAAATTATTATTGATTGTTTCTATCTGTGGAATAAGCCATATCATATACGGATCGTCCGGATGTATTACCTGTGTGGCAAGTCGTCCGTTATATTGCGGAAATTGTCCGTTTCGGCAGATTTTGGGGTCGTCTGTTGTTAAATCAATATCATCCCCACGACGTTTTGGATTTAGATATGACAAGCCGCCCTCATTCCACATTTCCATTCGGGTCTGCATTTTAACTTCGTCCAGCAAATCGCCGTCTGCCACCATATCCGCGAGATTGTTTTCGTTGGTGCGAGCATTAAGCAATTCGTTAAGTAATGTCCTTGCAGAGGTATAATTACCCCGCATACACAATGCTTCAGCTTCGAGCAAAAGCATTTCTGCTCCACGCATGTAGCAGAGAGAAAAGTCCTGCATACCCTCTAAAAAGAATTTATTATAACGGATTTGTCTATACTCTGCATCGTAACCTTCCGGTAAAAATTCGACAGCCATTTCTTCGCCTGATGCCGATCTGCCATAAAAGCGGCAATCGCTTGCACTGGCATACTCAACTAATTCGCGCGAAACACAAACACTATAACTCCACTGGGCAGGATAACCTGTTCCATTACTAATAAGAGAAAAAAAGTTTGGAGCGTTTTGATGTTCATCAGAAGGACCAACAGATGCCCACATCCATTCATTATTTACCGCTGAAAACCCTTGACGAAAATCGTCCTTACTCATTAGAGGAACGCCTGCGCGTGCCTTATTTGCGTATTGTTCGCATAAATCCCATTCGTGCGTACAGGCATATACTCTTGCTAATAAACCATAAACAACTTTTACATCTGCCAAAGTTTTATCTCTGCGAACAACATTGCTTCCGTTGAGTAATGACTCTGCTTCTTTAAGGTCGTCAATAACTTGCTTATATACCTCTCTAACAGTAGAACGCCCTCTCTTTTCCAAAGAAATACCATCTTTTATTACTACTCCAAGTGCATCTGGATTACTATGAACAGGCTTACCATACATCTGCACAAGGCGATGATATGATAATGCACGATAAATGAGTGCTTGAGCACGCCAAAAATCAAATTGATTTTTCTGTGTTTCCATATTGGCAAAAAGATTATTATCCAAACCAAAAAGCATATTATTAACCTGATCAATAACATCATAATAATATCGCCATGGCATTGAAACCATAATTGAATTTGCCCTAGCAACGTGAAATTCCAATTCCATACCCCACTCCTGAAAAGGAGTCATTTTATTGCCGGACGAAAGAAAATCACCGGAAAGACAGTCAAGCATCATATCCGTTGAACGTTCCCCACAACCATAAAAGTGATAAGCCGCATTATTAGAATTAGCATAAAAATTTGCAAAACGCATACGATTTATACCGGTAATCATCATATCTGCTCCTGCTGCTCCCATATCATAGAGAACATCTACGCTGTCGGATGTAGTTGGTCTGGTCTCTAACCAATCTTTTTTGCACGATGCCAACGATAAGCAAAATGCAACTAATAAAACCGTATTTTTAATTATATTTTTCATAGTCTTTTTATTTTAATTGTTTAGAATGTTACATTTAAACCTAACAACACTGTCTTTGTTGGAAAATAATTACCTGAACCTGCCCACAGAGGATTATATCCCTTGCGTGCACTTTTCATATAAAAATTATCCAAAGTACAGTAAACGCGCAAACTCTTTATATATGCCTTTCTTGAAATATCAGATGGCAGGGTGTAGCCCAAAGTAACTGTTCTCAAGTTAAAATAAGAACGCGAAATAAGAAACATATCGGAGACTGAATAGTTATTTGCCGATGCTGTAGATTGCGAAAATTTGGGAAGTTCCGAATCAGTATTGTCTTCGTTATATGCCTTTAACATATCTTCGTGCCAATTGCCTGAAACCTGCGATGTTTCCATTAAAGAGGCATAGCCGGCGTCGTAAGTGTAGCCACCAATAGAAAAAGACATAACAACAGACAGGTCAAAGCCGTAGGCAGCAACAGTTGTATTTAAACCGCCATATACAACAGGATCCCGAAACTTTCCGAGCCACTGATAGTCGGATGTTGTAAGTTCGGTATATGTAACTTTTTCGCCTTTTGCATTATAATACTGTGAATTTCCGTTTGCATCCAAGCCTGCAAATTTATACATATAATATTCACTCATGGAATGTCCTCTCTGAATATGGAAATTGCCATTATTTATACCAAGCGAATCGTTTTCTTCCGGAATTTTATCTATCATATTTGATTCATGGGTAAGGTTTAATCCAACACTCCATCTTACATTTTTATTGTTTATAATCGTGTAGTCAAGTTGAAATTCAATACCATCGCTGTGCATTTTACCTATATTCTTGTAAGAGCCACCAGTAGAGGATGAACTTGGTGGCAGAGAAACCCAAAAAATCATATCAACATTATTACGTCTATAATATTCCAACGAACCCGAAAGGCGTTTTAAAAACATAAAATCAACGCCAATATTAAACAAACCCTGACTTTCCCATTTTATATATTCATTTGAATTTGTGGAAAGCAAAGCACCTGGATATGATCCATTCTTGATATTCATTGCATAAAGTCCAATCCATTCGTAAAGCCCAAGCGCAGATATATTGCCCTGTGTTCCGTAAGAGGCGCGAAGTTTTAACATATCAACCCATTTAGATGCATTTTCCATAAAACCTTCGCGTGCAATATTCCACGCCCCGCTAACACTCCAAAAATCGCCCCAACGGTTTTTTGAATAAAGACGTGACGTTGCCTCTTTGCGATAAGTAGCCGCAGCAAAATATTTACCGTCATAGTCATAGTTTGCCAGCGCAAAATAGCCCTCACTGCGGTCATTATTTGTAGAAGAACTTGGCAAGCCCACAATTTCCGTTCCATTGGCAAGTTCCCATGAAATACGCGAGAAGTTTTTCACTGATGCGCTTAAACTTTGGTTGTTATATGCATAACTTTCATGTCCTATACGCGCACTAACATTGTGAACATCTTTGAAAGTGCGTAAAAAACTTATATATTCCTTAATGGTATATGTTATTCTTTTTATTTGATTGCGACTCAATAAACCATTCTCGTTGGCATATGCGCCATATTTGGAGTTGTTGTATTCAATACCGTAAGCATTGGCAAGTTCAAAATTTCCATCAACACCTGCACTTATTCCACCCCAAATATCTGCTTCCAAGCCAAGATGTCCATTAAGAATTTCTAATTGTTGTCCGGAATAGTCAAGAGGAAGTGATGCCACAAGATTGGTGTTTGCATTATATCTGCGGCCGTAAGTTCCCGGTTGTTGTCCATCTGCTGCACTACCAAAATCAAATAACTTTTCGCCATTATTATCATAAAGAATTTTACCGGTAACCGGATCGTGCTGCCAAATGGGATAAATTTTAGGAATATGGCGTGTAAAATTAAATGGATTTACAATGGCACCTGTTCCGTCTTCCGCAACATTGTCCATATTCTGATGTGAAGCATTTAAGCCCATATCAAGATGTAGCCATTTTGTTAGCCTGTTCGATGTTGTAACACGCCCTGTTAAACGGCTAAAACCGGTATTTGGCACCATACCCGACTCTTTGCTGTAGCCAACAGAGGCAAAAAAGTTATTGTTTGCGTCGCCCTTTGAAGCGGAGAATTGATATTCCTGTTTATAGCCTGTGCCGATAAGTTCTTTTGTCCAGTCGTCATCCCAAAGAAGTTTTGCATCCGGATTCAGTTTTCCTGTTACAGGGTCTAACAGTTCACTGTTTGCCACATTGTAGGCATTGTAGCCGTAAAGCCAGCCAACAACCCCCTGATTACTATATGTCCCTATACCCGATGCCATTGCACCTGCTTCTGCCTTTGTTCTGCCGTTATCGCGATTTGTATTATAAAGATAACGCCAAACAGCCTCATAATATCCTTTCTGGTCAAGAACATCGTATTCCGGCGTTCCGCGTGTAACAATACCAAAATTTGCCTTAAAATTTATTGTTGCATTTTTTGACTTACTTTTTTTCGTAGTAATAAGAATAACACCGTTGGCACCTTTTGCGCCATAGAGAGATGTGCTTGCTGCGTCTTTAAGAGTAGTTACATTTTCAATATCGTCCGGATTGATTGAACTTACAATATCAGCAGAAAATAAAGCACCATCAACAATGTAAAGTGGCGTAGCATTGCCGTAAACAGAACCTATACCACGCACATTTAAACTAACACCGGATCCGGGCTGTCCACTTGTTCCACTTACGGTAACACCCGGAACAACGCCTTCAAATGCTTTTGTAACATTGGTAACACCCGCTTTTTCAATAACCTCGCCATCAATAATTGCTGCCGAGCCGGTATATGTCGATTTTTTAATTGTGCCGTAACCGGTAACAATAACAGCATCAAGGTTCATTGCACCGCCGCCGAGTTCTACGTTCATTTCATCAATCCTGTTAACATCGCGCTCTTCAGTACCAAAGCCCATAAAACTGTAAACGAGAATAACCTGCCCATCCGGTACGGTTATTGAATAATGACCGCTCGCGTCTGTTTGAACTCCTTTCTGCGGTCTTGAGTTTTTAATAATCACGTTTGCTCCCGGAACACCTTTTTTGTCAATTGCACTTGTTACAAATCCTCTGACAACATGATCGGCATACAACAATGATGATGACATCGCAATAAAGCAAATTGTCATCATGAAAACAATACTTTTTTTAATCTTCATAAGGGTAGTGGTGTTAGTTTATACAAAATTCATATTTGCCTGAAATCAATTGGTAAAGTTACATATTTTTTACTATTATTGTTTTATTATTTTTTTGCTATTTTATTATTTATATAATTCGTTATTATTTCTAATTGAAATTTATTTCCGAATTATAAATTTTGCGCTTTGCTGTCCGATTTTCAGAACATAGACTCCGTCGGCAAAATCAGATGAATTTATTTGTAAGACATCGCGTGGTATAAGGAAAGAACGATTGTATATTAAATTTCCGCGCATATCGTAAATATTCGCATTTTTAATTTTACCATTAAGATTTGTTACGGTTATAATATCGTCCGCGGGATTAGGATATATTGATAAGCCATTAGTTGCATTATCACGTTTTAAATCCTCTAAAGAACTCGGCAGTTCCGATACAGTATCAATAGACAAATCGTCAATAGCAATATAATGTCCTGTACCGAAAGTACTGATAAAAGATATTGCAATATATTTTGTTTCGGCGGGAAAATAATTTTGATACTCTTTCCACTGGGTGTTTTTTACATTTGTGTTGTATTGACTCCAGGTGAAACTTTCCAAATCACTGTTTGTCGCAGAGTATCCTACATTAAATTTTTCAGTAGTTGTAGTATTCTTACTTCTGTAATAAAAAGATACTTTTTTGTATTTGTCGGAATGTAATACAGGGGATATGGCATACTGGTCGTTTGTGAGTTCCATTGTAGAACAGTCTGTTTCGTGATCTATTGAAAAAAGCCAAAAATTTTCACCTGAATGTGTATTTTTTATCGGAATATCATCAGTTACAGGATAAACGCCGAGCGGATTATCATTAGTTTCGCAAGTTGTAAGTCCGGTCCAGCATGCACCGAATCCGCCACTCTCAAAATCTTCATTATATGGAAATTCCGAAATACCACTTGCACAAAATGCCGGAATTGTCGTTGTTCTTAACTTTACCCCTGCAGAATAACGGCTACTGTCATAAGCCCATATTTTATAGTGATATACTTTACCGTCTTTTAATGGAAAGTGTGTAAATTCGTTTGCATCGCCTGTATAGATTATTGTTGCGCCGCCGGGCAGAACACTGTCGGTTGTCATTGGAATACTGTCGCGCAATTCATCTGCAATAACGTCATTGCTGTCAAAGGCAAGTACAACCGTTGAATTAGATTCCCATGAAAGTGTTATGGATGTGTCTATTCTCTCTATTGCCCTGAATCTGTTCGGTTTTTCAGGGCGATAAATACCACCTTTAAAATCAAAAGAAATAAGCCGTGTACTTGTATTATTGGTAATATTTGTTACAGGTTTATCAATACTGCCGCCTGTTGTCCATGAAAACATCATCGGTGTTGATTTATCGGAAAATTCCGTATTACTTGATGAGCCGGGAAAGGCACAGCCGGAACTGCTAATATTTCCATAAGAAGATACTGTTGCAGTAGGAATTGCCGTTGTACTGCTTGCACAAACCGGATATACCGACATTGGGTGTTTATCGTTTGAGAAATTCATTGTTGCAGCGTTTCTATGCGCGTGATAGATAATCAATCCGTTTCCCGGTACATAACTGTCAAATTTAACTCTTTGACGGTTTTCCAGTAAATACATTTCGCCGTCTCCATCCACATCAATAGTATAAACAGTAGGATTGTCGGATGAAATATATCCCATATCGGCTATCTTTGCCGCATCTGTAAGCGGAACAGGGTTAATCCAGCCGTAGAGCATTTTCTGAAAACCGTTTATATGTGCCGGTGTTGTTCCGCCGTTACCCCACGATCCGGACGCCATTAAATCCCATTCGCCTGTACCGCCATAGTTGCCGCCGCTTTCTTCATAATCGGTGTCGTAATAGTCCGGTGCGCCAAATACATGGCAAAGTTCGTGGCAAATAACTCCTATGCGGGTAATGTTTGTACCGGTGCTGCCGCTGAATTCGGGCGAACATGAATAAACAGACAACTTAACACCGTCTAATGTTAAGGTTTGAAACTGTGATTTATGACTCCAAATTTGTTTTCCGTCATTTATGCTTTCATCGCCATAGCCGGCAAAAATAATATGAAAATTTCCCACCTGACCATTATCGTTTGCGAATTCTGCAAAATTAATGCCTCCGGCATCGGCTTTTTGTGCTGCTTCACGTGCAAAAGCCGAATATCTGCTATTGTCTGCATAATAAGATGCGGTGTTGTTTAAAAGAACAGGTCCGAAAACAGTAACTTCCAATGTTAATTTTCCGTAAGAGTTTTCCAAATAATAATCGCGGACACTTCCTGTTGCGCCATTAACATTATAGCCAATCTGATTTATAAGGTTATCGAACTCTTCCTGTGTTTTTGTGAAACTTTTATCGGAAAATGCCGCCAGCACGCAGAGTGCTTTTTTTGTGCCTTCTACCGGAGTTATGTTTATGGCTTTGGTTGCATTGTCGCTTATTTTCCAAAAAGACATCAATGTTTCTATCTGTGCCTTGTTGTAAAATATTTTTTTATCTAATTTTTCAATAACTGATTTTTCGGATGGTGCATATTTTGTAATGTCTGTGCCTTTGTAAAGAATTTTTGAAGGAACCATGTTGTCTTCCGCATCCTTTGTTGCAAATACAATCGCTCTGTCTTTATTGTACATCAGGCGATAGCCGTCTAATGACTCTATCCAGTTGATACGCTCATCGCCTTTAATACGATAGGTGATAACGGTGCCGTCAGGCTGTGTTCTTTCAACAGGCTCCTGATTCGCAGGAACGGCGAAAGATGGTAAAACTATTATTGAAAAGAACAGTTGGAATAATGTTTTTGTTAATGTACGTGTATTCATCTTTTTTTAATAATTAATTCTAATTGACACTACAATTTAGTATATGGTTCGGTAAAGTTGGTAAAGTTACGATTTTTTCACATAAGTTTTTCGTCCTTTTAGATCCAATCCAGGGTCAACGCATTAAAAATCATATAATAGTGTTAATCAGCAAGTTATACATAGAAATATTTCATAATTTGGCAAAAATCAGATTTATAAACATCTGTAAATAAGGGAATTAAAATTTTAATGCGTTGACCCTGAGATCCAATCGTAACTTTGCAAGGGTAAACGCATTTAAATAAAACACAGGCGATATTCATGTCTTTGGGATGCGGTACCTCGCATAATGTTTAATAAGAGTGAAGCGGGATATTACAACGAGGATAATTTCCGCAATTCATCAATCAGAGGTTAATTTCCGCAACTCATCAATCTCAGCGGATGTCAAACTCGTAAGAGCAGACACTTCTTCTATGGAGTATCCCCGCTTTAGTACATTGAGGGCTATTTCTAATCTGCCTTCTGTCCTGCCTTCTACTCTGCCTTGCTGTATGCCCTCTTTTTTAGCATCCTCACGTTGATAACTGATATAACCGGTCATGTTCTTTTTCATGTCCTCGAAATCACGCTCGCTTAATCTGTATGCTCTCATTTCATCTTTATTTAATTTGTTCACACG
>JAIRNR010000092.1 GCA_031257915.1 Bacteroidales bacterium | reverse complement strand
ACTTTTGGAAGAAATAAAGTTGAACAAATTAAATAAAAAGCAGATGAGAGCATACAGATTAAGTGAAAAGGACTATGATAAGCTTAAAGTGTATATGAGCGGCAGTATCCACGAAGGTCGCGAACAGGGCTTTAAGGAAGGCATACAGCAAGGTATGCAACAAGGCATACAACAAGGCATACAGCAAGGCATACAGCAAGGCATACAACAAGGTATGCAGCAAAATATGCAACAAGTAGCAATAAGTGCTCTCAAACTCGGTTATACATGTCAGGACGTATCTGCACTTACAGGTTTGACGCTTAAGCAGGTTACCGAGCTACACAAGTCAGCCGCCTTATCCTGACCTGTAAAACCCATCTGCGCCAATCAACATAATCTGTCCGAAAATTGATAAACTTTATCAATACCCAATACTATTCCTTGATAACGGTACACGTATTCTATTGCAACACCCAAATTTACCGCAAAAATAGCCCTTTCTATTTGAGTATCAAATCTTTAATGGGTGTTGCAACTTTTTATTGCGGAAAACAAGAGATTTTTATTTGTATATTTGCACAAAAATAAGACATGAAAATTATGGCGACAACAGCACAACAATCCGTTAATTATAATGTAGTTAGGGATATGATTTATAGATTATCCGAAAAAGATAGAACGCGCCTTTAAATTCTTATAACGCAACCGTCTCCAAACCAAACATCTCACAGAATTTACGTACAAGTTCCGTACGCACCTCTTCCATATTTACGCTCTCACCGCCAAGTTCTTTTTGCATTGATGTTACGCCCCTGTCGGTAAATCCGCAGGGATTTATTCGGGTGAAGAATGTTAAATCGGTATTAACATTCAACGCAAGACCATGCATTGTTACATGTTCACTGCAACGCACACCCATAGCGCATATTTTGCGTACCCTCGGCGTTTCCGTTTCGAGCCATACACCGGTACACTTTTCGAGCCGCTCCGAATTTATACCGTAAACGGCAAGCGTCTTGATTATCACTTCCTCAAGGCGGAATATATACTCTTTTATGCCGATACCCTGCGGGAGTTCATTTTCCATTAACGTATCAAGGCGGAAAATCGGATATACGACCCATTGTCCGGGTCCGTGATAAGTAATATCGCCGCCTCTGTCAACACATACCACTTCCGCGTCACGCGCAAGCATATTTTCAAGATGTCCGTTTTTGCCGAGAGTATAAACGTGCGGATGTTCAACGAAAATAAGTTTGTTCGGCAGAGTATCGCTGCATTTACGCCGCTCGCCGCGCAATGCTTCCATTTGCTGTGTTTGCAATGCCCACGCCGAACGGTAATCTAATGTACCAAGATTTATAATTTCAACTTTATTCACAATATATGTTTTTCTGCATGATAACTTGAACGCACAAAAGGACCGCTTTCCGCATGCAGAAAACCCTTTTGTAAGGCAAGCAGACGGTACTCCTCAAACTTGTCGGGGTGAACGTATTCTCTTACAGGAATATTATTCAGCGAGGGTTGCAGATACTGTCCGACAGTTATAATATGGCAGCCCGCAGAAAGCAAGTCATCCATTGTTTGTTTTATTTCATCTTCCGTTTCGCCAAGTCCGAGCATAATTCCGCTTTTGGCGGTAACGCCGCTACCGGAAATATATTTCAGCACTTCGGCGGACGTTTTATACGTGGCTTTTGTACGTATTTGCGGCGTCAAGCGTTCTACCGTTTCAAGGTTATGCGAAAGTACGTCGGCACCCGCTGCAATAACAATATCTAAAAAATCCGTGCGACCCTGAAAATCGGGAATAAGTCCCTCGACAGTTGCATGTTCTTTTACCGCACGTATTGTTTCCGCCCAGTGCGCTGCCCCAAAATCGGGCAAATCATCTCTGTCAACAGAGGTAAGAACAACGTGCTTTAAGCCGAGTGTTCTAACTGTTGAAACAACGTGTTGTGGCTCTTTTTCGTCGAGCGGCAACGGCTTTCCATGCGGTACATTGCAAAATCTACACGCTCGCGTACAAATATTACCGCAAATCATCACAGTTGCAGTGCCGCAGCCCGCACATTCGGCGCGGTTCGGACACAGTCCGCTTTCGCAGATAGTGTTTAGCCCCTGTTGCTTAACTGCTCGCCTTACATTAGCTGCAAGTGTTCCATTTGAAATTTTTATCCGCAGCCATGGGGGTTTTGGGGAAACATATTCAGACATATATAAACAAATTTACACTTTTTCGCTGTAAATACCGAGACATTTCCGGACAAACGCAGGGTCAACGCATTAAAATTTTAATTTCCCTATTTACAGATGTTTATAAATCTGATTTTTGCCAAATTATGAAATATCCCTACATGTAACTTGATGATTAACACTATTATATAGTTTTTAATGCGTTAACCATGCGGACAAACGCGTTCAAATAAAGGAATACCTCGTGTTGATGAAGGATTGAGGATTTTAAGTGCGTTGACACTGACGAAACATCGCCAAATATGAGTAACTTCGCCTGAGAAATATATTATTTGGAAGTTTATAAAGCGGTAACGTATTATTTTATGAAACGAACAGAGTTGTTTTTGACGTCGGTTTTTACGGTAATGTCTTTGTCATTAAATGCGCAGACAACAAACGCGCAATTGCAGCAGCAACAGCAATTGTTGCAACAGCAGCAGCAACAAACTTCGGAGCAGCAAGAACAGCAGGAACAGCAAGAGCAGCCGGTGAAGATAGAATCTCAATCGCAGCGTGACTCTGTCCGCAACGCTGCCCGCAGAGCCGAGCGTGAGGCAAATAAAATCAAAACACTGTATTACTATGACTACGATTTACTGTCCGGTATCCCAATACTTGATACGGTAAACACGTCGTTAAACAATTTTCATATTTACGATAAGGCTTTCAGGCAAAGCATTTTTTTGCAGACGCGCGATTTAGGACAGGCAGACTTACCAATATGGGCAGATCCGGATTTTACAAGTTCCATCCACCTGCGCAACAGACCGTTTTCCACATGGGATTATACGGTAGCGAATACTCCGTTCTATCAAACGACAACCCCATACACAGCACTGCATTATGTTAATAATTTGGGCAAAGAAATAAATATGCTCAATGCGATTTTTTCAATGAACGTTGCGCGTGGATTAAATCTCGCAATTGATTTTAATGTTTTAAGCTGGTTTGGTGAATATGAAAACGGCGGCTCAAACCAAATGAATTTCAGGGGCTACGGCAACTATATTACGAAAGGCGGCAGATACCGCATACAGCTTGGTTATATTTTTAATCGCTCAAAAGTAGATGAAAACGGTGGTATTGCCGACGACAGTGTTTTTATTCGTAATGATGAAGATAACAGATTGAGTATCCCTGTAAATTTAACTCAGGCAAGCAACCATTATCGCGAAAATTCCGTTTTTCTGAAACAGAGTTATCATTTTTATTCCGACAAGCGCGACACCATTCCGGAAAACGACTATTCTTTCGGCTACGTGGGACATGAATTTCTTTTTAAACAAAACAGAAACCTGTATCAGGACGCAAACTGGGGCGACTTTTACAGTAATGGATTTTTAAGCGGCAGAGAAAGCAGCGACACTGTAAACAGTTATCGGTTTCATAATCGTATTTATTATACTACTGCCGATATGGAGCGTTTGCGGTATAAAGCATTTGACTTTAAAATTGCAGGAGGCGTAAAAAATGAATATGTCCATTTTCGTGATGCAATATCTCAAAAAAATATGCTCGCATGGTTTCCATTTGCCAGAGTACAGTTTTCTTTTGCGGGGCGATTTGTTTTAGATGCGTACGGTGATTTTTCTTTTGATAATAACACGTTTAAAGGTGGAACAGGTAAGGCAGCTATAGAAAATTACAGTGGATATGCCATGGCAAAATTTTTATTTGCGGGGCAGAAAAAAGCCGTTAGCGAACAGGATGGCATATCAATTAAAGCGGGCTATCAGACACATGTTCCCGATTATATTTTCAGTCACCATTTTTCAAATCACTTTTATCAGGAAAACGATACATTAAAGAATTTGCAGATACTTTATGCAGGACTGAATTTTCTATATAAGGGATGGTGGCTTAAAGGGAACGTAACATATACGAATAATTATACGTTTTTTAAAAAAGGGGAATCAGATGGAGATATTTACGTTGAACAGGCGGAAAAGCCGCTGTTATCTGCTTATCTGTCGTTCGGAAAAGATCTTGTTATTGCGAAGTATTTGGGACTGAACAGCAAGTTGCAACTGTCCTATAGCGGCAATCCGGATTATTTGCACGTTCCGCTTTTTAATATGCAGGAATCAATCTTCGGTATTATTCCAATGCCTGGCGGCGGAACTTTGCAAGTTGGTTTGGATTTTTATTATCATACTGCTTATTACGCCGATGTCTATAATCCCAATGTTGTTTATTATGCATGGCAGGACAAGATTGAGACAGGAAATTATCTTATAATGGATGCGTTTATAAATTTGAAAGTGAAGCGAATGAATATTTTTCTCAAAGGACAGAATCTTTTGCAGGGGGCTACGCCATACAATTATATAGACACTCCGCATTATCCTTTGAAAGACCGCTGTTTCCGCTTTGGGCTTATATGGCGGTTTTATGATTAAACGGCTGGTGCTTCCGGCTTTCTTGAAAGTTGAGCAAGCAGTTCGGCTTCTATAACGATTTTGTTGTTTACGAAACCCCAGCCTTTCATTTCGCACAGTCCGCGCCTTAGGGGTGAAAGCGGAACGAGTTTAAAAATAAGAGTATCGCCCGGAACAACTTTGTCGCGAAAGCGCACATTGTCTATTTTTAAAAAATACGTTAGATAATTTTCAGGGTCAGGATATTGCGTGAGCATGTAAATACCGCCTGTTTGCGCCATTGCTTCTATCTGCAAAACTCCCGGCATTACAGGTTCGCTTGGAAAATGCCCCTGAAAAAACGGTTCGTTCATCGTAACATTTTTAACACCTATAATTTGCTCCTTATCTATATAAACAATTTTGTCCACAAGCAGAAACGGTGAGCGATGCGGTAGAATATTCTTTATCGCATTTATGTCGTAGATCGGTTTGGCATTTATGTCAAACGGCGGCAGTGCTTCGGGTTTTTGTTGTTCTTTCATCGCTTTTTGAAGTAGTCGGGCAAAATTTGTATTATGTTTATGTCCGGGTTTAATGGCTGTAATATCACCTTTTATAAACGCACCGACAAGGGCTAAATCGCCGATTAAATCAAGCAGTTTATGACGTGCAGGCTCGTTTTTAAAACGCAAATCAACATTATTAAGCATGCCCTGTGAAACGGCTACTTTAGTTTTTCCGAGTAATTTCGCAATAGCATCCAGTTCGGTGTCGGGCAGCGGTTTTTCTACAAACACAATGGCATTTGAAAGATCGCCGCCGCGAATAAGATTATTTTTATAAAGCGGCTCTATCTCATGCAGAAAAACAAATGTACGGTTTGGTGCAATTTCATTTATGTAATGTTCTGCGCTCTGTGTGCTTAATTCGGCGTATTGGGGAGTAAGGACTTCGGAGTTAAAGTCAATCATTACCGTAATTTTACGCTCGTGATGCGGTGCGGCAGACAACGTTGCTTCACCGTCTTCGAGCGTTATTTTTGAGCGTATTTCAAAATATTTACGTTCTGCCTGTAATTCTACAATGCCCGCTTTAAGGATTTTTTCCGTGATTGGAGCAGCACTGCCGTCGAGTATGGGCATTTCCGGTCCGTCAACTTCAATCAGGGCATTGTCTATTTCAAGTCCTGCGAGAGCAGAGAGGAAATGCTCAACAGTTGCTATTGAAACTCCGTCTTTTGTCAAAGTCGTTCCGCGTGAAGTGTCGGTTACAAAATTTGCCGTAGCCGGAACAAGTGTGCTATCGGGTAAATCGACACGTTTGAAAGAATACCAGCTGTTTGGTTCGGCTGGTAAAATACGTACGGAAACATTTTTGCCTGTATGAAGCCCCGTGCCTCTGAACTCTACTGCCGAAGCGAGTGTTTTTTGTTTTTCCATGACATTACAAATTTACGATTTTTTTATGTTATATTTTCTCCTGTTTCGGGATAATTGTCTCTGACATAGTTATCGTACAAAATACAGGGCAATTTGAATTTAAAAATTTTTATCGTAAATTAGCATTCTCAAAGCGAGAATAATATGAAATATTTAGACCCTAAAAACGATCTTATTTTTAAAAGGATTTTCGGACATCACAAAGATCTCTGTATAAGTTTGCTTAACAGTATGTTACCCCTGTCGCGTCCGATAGTGAGCATAGAATACGAGGCAAGCGAACTTGTTCCGGACATTGCGTTTTTAAAAAATTCAATAGTGGACGTTAAATGTACCGACAGTTTAGATCGTATTTTCATAGTGGAGATGCAAATGGAATGGAGCGACAGTTTTCAAAGCCGCGTGCTGTTTAATGCTTCAAAAGCGTATATCCGTCAGATGAGAAAAGGCGATGATTATAAATTGTTGTACCCTGTATATGCTTTGTCTCTTGTAAACGATATTTTTGACTCCGACCCCCAAACGTATTATCACCACTATCAAGTAGTGAATATAGCCGATACCCGCAAGCAGATAAAAGGGTTAGAGCTTGTTTTTATTGAGTTGCCGAAATTCAAGCCCGGTAAAAAGAATGAAAAGAAACTGCATGATTTGTGGATGCGTTTTTTAACTGAAATAGATGAAGAAACCCACAATGTTCCCAAGCAACTCAATTCCGACCCAAAAATTCGCAAGGCATTATCGCTGGTAGAAGAAAGTGCATACAGCGAACAGGATATGATTTACTATGAAAAGGTGGAAGATGCGATTCGGACACATCGTACCTATATTAGCGATGCTCTTGCCGCCATTGAAAGGGGCAAAGAGGAAGGCAAAGCACAAGGCATAGCAGAAGGTATAGTACAAGGCAGAGCAGAAGGTGAGCGTAATAAAACGATAGAGATAGTGAAAAACAGTTTCGCAGCAGGCATAGATATAGAGCAGATAGCAGGCATAACAGGTCTGCCTGCCGCAGAGATAGTGCTTATTCTGAACAATAAAGGCGACGGTTATGCAACCGGTCTTGATAGCGGAAAAGAATTAACAGTAAGTGAGCCGCGTGCAAAATACACCGCAAAGCGAAAGGTTAGCAAGACGGCGAGTCATCGTAAACGTAAATAGTCAGACTTAATCGTAGCTATATTTGCTTCGCTCGTATTTTTATTTTGTCAGACTTAATCGTACCTTTGTATATGCGCATAACATCTTCAGTAGTTATTTTTCGGGCAAATAAGGACGATTTAAGCAAGGTGATTTCTAGCGTTGTAAACAGTCGGATAGAAATGCTCTATATCGTGGATAATTCGCCACATTCGGAAGATGCAGTAAGAATACTTGCTGCTAATCCCAAAACAGAATACATTTTCGGGCAAGGCAATGTAGGCTACGGTGCGGGTCATAATATTGCAATAAAAAAAGCAATGTCCGAAGGTGCGGAGTATCATATCGTATTAAATCCCGATGTGGAATTTAAGGCAGATGTAATTGAAAAAATGCTCATGTATGCCGACGGACATAAAGAAACAGGTCTTATAATGCCGAAAATATTTTTTCCCGACGGCAGAATACAGTATCTGTGCAAACTTTTACCGGCACCGCTTGACTGGATCCTCAGGCGTTTTGCACCGTCAATCAGTGCAGTTAGAAAACGTAACGAAAAATTTGAATTGCGCGGCAGCGGCTATAACAAAATAATGAATGTGCCTTACCTCTCCGGTTGTTTTATGTTTTTCAGAACAGACGTGTTGAGAGATGTCGGATTATTTGACGAGAAAATTTTTATGTACGGCGAGGATACTGATATAACCCGACGCATACACCGAAAATATCAGACGGTATTTTTCCCCGATGTAAGCATTATTCACAAGTTTAACAGAAAATCGTACAGTAATCTGCATTTACTGTATATCCATATAAAATCAGCAATCTATTATTTTAATAAATGGGGATGGTTTTTTGACAGTGAGCGCGGAAAAATAAACAGAAAGGTTCTTATCGAAATATTTGGCAATGCCGGCGGAAAGACAGATATTAAAGCAAGAGTATGAGAAAGAATTATATTTTTACCGTAACCTTTGGAATGTTTTTTGTTCTTTCCGTTCTTATTGCAATTCAGTACTACTGGTCACAAAAAGTTTTTCGTTTAAATCATGAATATTTTAATTCGTGTGTAAATATTGCCGTAAGCAAAACAGTAAATATTATAAATCTCGGAGTATCGGAATACAGGCATAAAGTCTTTTCCGAACATCAGAATAAAACTTTTAGAATCATAGACAGTTTGGGTTTCAGTATATATGAAATCAGGGAAAAATATCCGTTCGTAGAGGATGAATATCAAAATTACTGGAAAGATATGTACAAAAGATACATTGCTTCCGACACATCATATTCCGAAGACAAAGCGACTTTGGATATGTTTGAGGAGAGCGATTTGATATATTTCAAGCAGCGTAAAAAATATGAGAATGATTCAAATAAATCAGAAGAAAACATTGACGATTTTATAAAATTTTTAGAAGAAAAAAAAGCTATTTCAAATTCACCTCAACAACGTGTGATAATAAGCAGATATGAAGACTTGCTGCGCGAACGAAATGCGTTAATAGAGAATAGTGAAAAAGTGCGCAAATTAGTGAAAGAAAATACGGATAACGCTATTTATGATGAATGGATAGAATCTGTTTCCGATGGTTATATTGATTCCATATTTAAAAATTCGCTTGCAAGTTTAGGTATAGATATTCCGTTGCAGTGGCAAATTTTTCGGCAAGATAAAAAACAGGCAATTCATGAAAACAGTGAGGAAGATCTTTTGAAAATAAAATCCGGTGTTTACTGTTATCCCATATCCGCCGAACAGCCTTATTATCTGTTTGTTTATTTTCCGAATCGGGACAGGTTCATTATCTCCCAGATATGGATGCTCGTTTTTGCTTCAATCGTTCTTATCGCAAGTCAGATTATGATCTTTTCATATACGGCATATTCACTTGGCAGGCAAAAAAAGATAGCCGATTTACGTAATGATTTTATCAATCATGTTACACATGAATTGAAAACTCCGGTGTCCACAATATCGCTTATATGTGATGCTTATTCCGACAGTGATATAAAGCAGAGCAAGGAAAGCATTGATGAATATTTTTCCATAATTAAGTATGAAAATAAACGGTTGGAATCACTGATAAGTCAGATTTTTGATATTTCAAAAATAGAGAAAGGTGAGTATCCGATATTGATTACGAAGTTTTCATTAAAGAAAGTAATAAAGGAAGTAATACAAAATATGCTACTTCAGGTAGAGAATAAAAACGGAAAAATAATAATTGAATTTAACAATGTGAAGGATGATATGATAGAAAGCGATAAAACTCATATTTCAAGAATTTTTTCCAACCTTATAGATAATGCAAATAAGTATTCAAAGAGAAAACCGCTTATAAAAATTTCAATGTATGAAGTTGCTAAAGGCATAATGGTTGATATTGCAGATAACGGTATTGGAATAAGTAAAAAAGATCAGGAGCATATATTTAAAACACTTTACCGCGTTTCGACAAATAATATCCATGATATTAAAGGGTTTGGGCTGGGATTAAGTTATGTGAAAAGTATGCTTAAACATTTGGGCGGAAAAATATCATTGGACAGCGAAATTGGAAAAGGCAGTTGTTTTCACGTTTTTTTACCAAAGAATAGTTAAATTTGTAATGATTAAACGAAATGAGAAATCTTGACCTGTCTATTTTAGTTGCGGAGGACGACCTTAATCTTGGTGTCGTACTTTCTACTTATTTAAGAAATAAGGGCTTTGATATTTTTCTTTGTAAAGATGGAAGAGAAGCATTGGAAGCATATAAAACAGGAAAATATAATTTTATTATTACCGATATTATGATGCCTGTGATGGATGGTTTTGAACTTGCAAAAGAAATACGTTCCGATAATCCCGAAATACCGATAATTTTTCTCACTGCAAAAACAATGGAAGAAGATCGTATCAAAGGCTTTAAGATCGGTGCGGATGATTATATTTTGAAACCGTTTAATATGGATGAACTCCTGATGCGAATAAATGCGGTTGCCCGCAGAGGGATAAAGAAAATACCGGAAGATGCCCACTATAAATATTCATATAAAAATTTGGAGTTTGATTATTTTGGGAGAACGCTTTTTAACGGAGAGGAAAAGTATTCTCTTTCTTTGCGCGATGCCGATTTATTGCGGATACTCTTTCAAAAAGAAAATGAATCAATAGAGCGGTCGCATCTGCTCTTTAAGATTTGGGGCAGTGACAGTTATTTTAATTCCCGCAATATGGATGTTTATATGACTAAATTACGTTCTTATCTGCGGGCATGTCCCGATATTCAAATCTTGAATATTCGCGGTGAAGGTATTAAACTTGTTGTAAATAGAAGTGAAGATGCTGAGAAGTAATTTTTGTTTCGCAATAATCCTTTTTGCGGTTTCTTTTTATATAACTTCGTGCAGAGACGAATGGAATGATTTTGATACTTCGCAGGATATTGTTCTGAATTTTTCACAGGATACCGTTTCTTTTGACACTGTCTTTACGACTATACCCACCGTTACAAAATGGATTACCGTGCGTAATCAAAGTAAAAAAACCGTAAAAATTTCATCTGTATATATTGAAGGATTGAGAGACAAAGGATGGTCGGCGTTCAGACTTAATGTTGACGGCGATACGTCTGTGGAAGCGAAAGATGTTGTTGTCGGTGCGCGTGACAGTTTCTATATTTTTATTACTGCGAACATAAAATATCTGAAAGATGCATCGTTTGGAATTGTGTCTGATAATATTGTTTTTCAAGTTGATAATAACAGGCGGCAGTCATTAGCATTGCAGGCGTGGGGACAGAATGCTTATTATCATTTTCCGAATGCAGAATATAAGTTTGCAGAAGCGGGGGGCGATACGCAGGTTATACGTTATTTTGACTGGAATGTGGAGTTTGGGGGTACGGGCGGCGAACTGCCTGTTGATAAGCCTCACATATTTTTTGGTTATGGAGCCATTAGCAGTAATGTTGTTATTACTGCCGGTGCGCGGCTTTATTTTGCAACAGCTGCAGGACTGTGGGTGCGTAGCGGCTCTTTAAATATTCAGGGTACTTTTACAAATCCTGTAATCCTGACATCTTTGCGGCAGGACTACGATTATAAAACAATGCCCGGGCAGTGGGGCGGCATACGGATAGATGCCGAAAGTATCGGCAATCAGATAAACTATGCTGAAATTCGCAATGCACAATTTGGCGTAACTATTGACAGTTCCTCTACGGCAGGTACATCCGGTTATGCTCTTGAAATTTATAATACGCGTATTGAAAATATGACTCGTTACGGTATTTTTTCCCGTAAGAATTTTATAAAAGGAGTTAATGTTTTAGTTGCAAATTGCGCTAACGGTGTTTCGCTTGTAAACGGCGGCGGCGGACTGTTTTTTCATTGTACGTTTGCAAATTATTACAGTTCTTTCGGCAGTTCATACTCTCTCACTCTGAACGACCATAATGGAGAAGTACCGGAGCCGTTTTCCTCTGTTGAGTTTATAAACTGTATTATTTTCGGAAAAACAAATGAACAGATTAACTTTGATCTTAATGAGACAGTATCTTTGCCGTATCTGTTTGACCATTGCATTACAGCTACCCCTGTTACAAACAGCAAATTTATTTCCTGTCTTCAAAATGATCCGCTTTTTGTTGATGAAGAAAAAGCAAATTACGAAATAAGTTCCGACAAATCTCCCGCGTATAAAAAAGGCAATACAACATTTTCGGACCCGATGGCGTACCGCGATATTAAGAACGTGCAACGCAATACACCTCCTACTATTGGGGCTTATGAGTATGTTAAGCCTGTTAATCCCTGATTGTTTTTGTTATTCTAACGGCTGATGCTCTATCGTGGTAATCTCAGGATCAATAACCGCAAACTGAGCAGTGTAGCGGCTCTTTTGTTCAAGGAGAATTTCTTTGCCTTTCAGAATATCCAGCAGCGTTTTTTCCGTATAATGACGGACGGTAACGATAGTAATACCCTCGTTGTATTTTACCTTGTACTGTTGCTGTAAAGCGATACGTACGGCGGTGAAATCGCCTTTGTCGGCGTCAATGCAAACCGAAAAACTTAATGCCGAATTTTGCATCATGTTTATATGTATATGATGTTCGGAAAATGTTTTGAAAATATATGAAAGATTATCTTCTTCAATAAACGAAAAATCGCGTGGTGAAATGGAAATCAATATTTGATTTGGTTTGAAAATATACGAAGGGATTTTTTTTTCCGTATTGTAAGAAGGATTTTGTGCGGCGTTCATAACCCTTGTACCGTCCTGTTCATGATTCAAAAACGAACGTACAAAAAGCGGAATATTTTTGTTTTGCAACGGCTTGATTGTTTTGGGATGGATAACGCTTGCGCCGTAATAGGCGAGTTCTGTCGCATCCCAGTATGATATAAATGGAATTTTTACCGCATCCGAAAAATATTTCGGGTCAGCGTTAAGCACACCCGGCACATCTTTCCAAATCGTTACATGCTCTGCGTCTAATGCATGGGCGAATATCGCCGCCGAGTAGTCGCTGCCCTCTCTGCCGAGCGTTACGGGCTTTTGCGTTTCCGACATGCCTGTAAAACCCTGCGTGACTATAATGTCAGTCGTTTTAAAAAGTTCTGTTGTTGCAATGTTAATTGCATTTTCGGTTTTCTGCCAGTTAACGTTTGCACTGCGGAATGTATTATCGGTAATAATTACCCTGCGTGCGTCAAGTTCCGTATTTATTATACCTGCGATATTGAGATATTGTGAAATAATGCAGGTTGATATACGTTCACCGAAAGGTATTATACGGTCGTAAAATTCGTCTTTATCATTCGTAAAATTGCTTGTGAGTTCAGTATGCAGCTCTTGCAGAAGTGCCTGTAATTTCATATATGCTGCTGCTTTTTCTTTTTCATCCGTATAAAGTTCGTCAATTATTTTTTCGTGATATTGCGTGAGTTTATGCAGATGGTCTGTCTGGGGAAACGTTTTGAGTATCGCTTCCAAACGGTTTGTTGTTTTACCCATTGCAGAAAATACCGCAATGCATTTTGTATGCGGCGGTATCTTTTCTAAAATATTTGCCACATTCTTAATTTCATCCGCACCCTTTACGGATGCTCCTCCGAATTTATATACAATTATCATATTTTTATAAGCAGTGTAAATTATACGTTATTCAAAAAATTTTACATCCTTAATATCACATACCAAAGGCTCGCTGTCTTTAACGGAAATTATAAGACGTCCGAAGTTATCTACATTAACAATTTTTCCTGTTATGGGTTTATCTTTGTAAATAAAATTTCGTTCCTTGCCGTAGTAGAGCAAAGAAGAAAGATATTCTTTTTTACATTCGTTCCATACATATTCATAGCCGTTTTTTGCAATGCCTTCCGCAAGATTATTATAAGCGTTTTCAAGTGCGGAACCAATAGTATGTACAATATTTTTTTTGCAAAACTTCCGTTTTGTTATAATATATAACGAAGTCGGATTAGGCAGCGACAGAGGGAATTTTTTCTGATTTACATTCAATCCTATCCCTGTAATACTTTTGGAAAATGAACAGAGTTCGTTATTGCAACCTGAAATTTTATTTTCAAACAAAATTCCTGCTAATTTTTTATCATCAACATAAATATCATTAGGCCATTTTAAAGATACTTGCGGCGTGTTTGCTGCCGTGTAATTGCAAATAAGTGTCTGTAATGCATTACGCAGTGCGGAACTTAGGGCGATATTGAGTAAAAACTGTTCTTCCGGTTTCAAAAATGCGGGATGCAGGCAAAGCGAAAGTGCAATATTTTTTCCATGTCCGGTAAACCATGAGTTTGTTCCCATTCCTTTGCCTGCCGTTTGCCTGAATGTATATAAAATAAACGGCTCAATAAAATCGTAGTGTGCAATGCTTGTGTTTGTGGACAAAGCAGAAAACCGATAAATATATTTCATACGCTTTTTTTTCCTAACATTGGTACAAAGTGAAAATTACCATGTGCGGTAATATCAACATCGTTTTCGTTTTTGCGAATAATACGCGTCATTACCTGCTGCGGATGTCCGAGAGGAATAACCATAATTCCGCCTGTTTTTAACTGCGCAACAAGTGTAGCCGGAATAACAGGTGCGCCGCAGGTAACAATAATTTTATCAAATGGCGCGTGCTGAGGCAGTCCCGCATATCCATCTCCATAAAATGTTTGAACTGAACTGCCGAGCGAATTTAACAGGATACGTGTTTTCTTGAAAAGTATTTTCTGCCTTTCCACGCTGAATACTTTCGCGCCGAGTTTATGCAATACATGCGCCTGATAGCCCGACCCTGTACCGACTTCCAGAATTTTGTCTCCCTGAACGACATCCAAAAGCGTACTCTGAATTGCAACGGTGGAAGGTTGTGAAATTGTCTGACCTTCTCCGATAGAAAATGCTTTATCGTCGTAAGCATATTTTTCAAAAACAGAGTCAATAAAGAACTGACGCGGGACCTGTTTCATTGCTAAAAGGACTTGTTCCGACGCAATATTTTTTTTGCGCAGCAAGTCTATCATTTTTTCTCGTGCGCCCTGATGTTTAAAATTATCTATCATTAACAAAATGGTGTGTAAACAATCCGCAAAGTTAGGCAATATTGTTCTTAAAAAAAAGGTAATTTTGTTTATAATGAATAATGTAATACCTTTAAAAGTGGCTGTATTCGGGGGCGGATCCTACGGAAAAGCCTGTATTAAATATATTTTGAGCAGCGGCAAAGCGGAGTTTGCAGGATTTTACGAAGAAGACGAACAAACGGCATCTTTGCTTTTATCGCTTTTTGATATAAAACGGTGCAACACTCAAAAAGAATTGCTTGATATTGCAGACGCCGTAATTATTGCCTTGCCTGCTGAGGAAAGATATAAAACGGCGATGGCTGCGTTAAGACGGGGAAAACATATATTGATTGAAAGTCCGGTATCGTGTAAACCGTCTGAAATAAAGCATTTAATATCTGTTGCGAATGAGGCGCAAGTCGTTCATACGGTAAATATCGGCGGAGTATTTTCCTGCACAAATTTAGAGAAAGAGCCGCAGTTTATTGACAGTAAAAGATATATTGACAGCAGTAGAAGCGATAGCGGAAACACTTTTGAGATTCTCGTAAAGGATATTCATCTTTTTATGAAAATGATGAATTCGGAAATAAAAAAAGTGAGAAAAAGTATTATTGGAAAAAATATTGCTGTTCGCTTTGAATTTGAGAATGAGACGGCAGTGCATTATCTGCTTGCGGAAAGTAATATTTTTTCGCAGGAAATAACTGTTTACAATGTTTCCGAAACGATACGGATTGAGGAAAAAGAAGATGTTGCGCTGTCGGTGAAAAAAGATATTGACATATTTTTTTGTTACATTTACGATAATTCGGAGCAGTATCCTTTTTTTGAACAGGAATTTGTAAGTATAGATGTAGCAAATAAGATTATGGGAGGGTAAAATGAATATTTACGGTAATAAATGGTGTGAAATTATATTTAAGGGACGTAACAAATGGTACGGAGCATACATGATTCGCAAGGAGAGTACGCAACGTCATTTGCTTGCATTTATTATTATTTTTAATGCTGTGCTGATACTTTGTTTGTCGCTTTTTATCGGGCGTGCTGTGCAGAAACAGCGCGATGCGAGCGAGGATCATATAGTTGTTGTAACGGAATTTTCCGACCTTACGCTTGAAATTCCCGGTCCCGAAGGCGGTAGCGGCGAATTGCTCGAAGTTGCTGTTAAAGCGAAGCAGACGGCAACTGATGAAAGTTTTGATGAAACGGACAAGGTATCGACATTTGTTCCCGACAAGGTGCCTGTTATTGTCTCCGACAAGACTTCCGATAAGCCGAGTGATAAAAAAGAAGATGATATAAATCCGCTTGCACTCTACAAAGGCAAGCAAAAGAAAAACGATAATACGCAGGACGGTAATGCTTCTGTTGATAATGACGGCGACCGCACATTCGGTACTGTCGGCTCTACGTCGAGCAGCGGCTACGGTACAGGCAGCGGTACGGGTGTCGGCAGCGGTACGGGTACGGGAACCGGCGGTACATCGTTTTCGCTTGCAGGGCGTACCCTGAAAAAACTTGCCCGCCCTTCGTATAACTCAATGGAAAACGACGTTAAGGTGGTTGTAAAAATTTGGGTAAACCGTAACGGTGAAGTTGTTCGCGCACAGCCCGGTGTTCAAGGCACTACAACTATGGACGAGGCTCTTTGGGATACGTCAAGACGTGCCGCATTACAGTCAAAATTTGAACCCGACGACAATGCACCCGATATTCAGACTGGTACTATTACTTATAAGTTTATGCGTAGTGCGTGAAGAAGTTGTTCCGAGCAGGGTTTGAAGTGGTTTGTCCCGCAATGGCGATACACTCAATTTCAATTAACCAGCCCGAACGACAGACAGGTGCGTGTACGATTATGCGCGGAGTATCTGCAAAATTACTGTCAAAATAATTTTTGACAAAAGAATAATCGCCGCTATCGCGCAGATAAATTATAAAATGTGCAATATCTTTCATCGCGGCATTGCCTTCTTTTAAAAGTGCGTCAATGTTTTCCAATGTGCGGGTAAGTTGCCGCTTAATATCAAAAGGGGCGATAATTTCACCTCTGTTATCAATACTTGCAGTACCTGAAACAAAGATATGGCGGCGGTCGGCATAATCAACGGCTGTCGCCCTTTCAAACAAAACGCCGTATTCGCATGTGGGATTTAAATGCGTTTCCGCTTTCAGGAAAGTTATCTGTTCGGGATTTACATCTGCGGCGTAAGCGTCCATTGTAACATGCACCCCTGAATGTACTCCGCGTCCCTCAATTCCTGTGCTTGCGATAGAATGTTCTACAAGTCCTGTTTGCGCAAAAATATCATTACGCGCCGAAACCATATCTCCATAATGATTATCTATATCCTGCACATAAATCCATGTGCGGATTACATTGCCGGCAAGAGAAAGTCCATGCTGCTGCAACTGCCCGGCGTAATTGTTAAAAATAGAAGTCGTTTGTTCAAAAGTGTTACCTTCACGGCAAAACATACCACCTGTAAAAAGATGTTTATAGCTATTTTGTGCCGAAATAAAATATGCAAGAACAGATATTTTACTTCCGTTAAGCGGCGGCTGTTGCACAACGGAGAAAACATTGTTATCAAATAAATGTTTTTGATTGGAAATATCGCTGACAAAATATCGTTTCCACACAAGAGTTGCGCCCTTTGGCAGGGTTTTTAAAAGTGCCGTATCAAGCGCGTTTTTTTGCGCCTCTGCGTATCTGCAATCACTGCTGCTGTTACAATCATTCCCCGCAATTTCTGCCGAAATATAATATTCGTTTTTAAACGAAGCAGTATGTATATTGATATTTAAGTCTTCAAAAAAATATGATGCGTATTCCATTTTTTCCGTTTCATCTCAAGACAGTAATGCTGCCTGCCTGACTTCTGTTTTTGCCTTGAGCGTTTTTGAATGTTATAACATAAAAATACGGACCGTCGGGTACGGCGCGTCCATTGCCGAAATATGTGCCGTTCCACGCGAAATCTTCATAACTGCCTTTATATTTATACACGATAACGCCGTAGCGGTCGTATATGCTTATTGCAAAATTGTAAATATAATCTGCCGTTTTTATTTTCCATAAATCGTTAATACCATCATCATTTGGGGTAATGATATTCGGTGCTTCAAAAACAGGCGTACAGGGGTCGTTTGTAATTGTTACATTCTGTTCGTTGCGGCAACCTTTCTCGTCTCGAAGAATAATGGTATATGTTCCTGCATTTTTTTCCGTAATCTCTATATCCGGCTTTGTACTTACGGTATCAAAATTCAGAGTGGTATCGGATGGACGCAGCCATAAATATAACGTGCTGTCGTGCGGTACCGCAACAGAAAGGAACAGTGATGTTTTATCGCAGAGAAAAGTATCCGGCGGCAAATTTATATCTGTCCACCGGAGCGGAACATGTTCAAGATAAACGCTGTCTTTGCCCGACAGATCGCACTGCTCCATTGACACGGTTAAAACATACAGTCCTGAATCGGCAGTATAAAAACTTTCTTCATCTTTTTCCGACAACGGACATTGCCAGCTGTATTTATATTTTTCGGGCAGATAATTTATATCCAACGCTTCAAGAACATAACCGCTGTCGCGACATATAACGGTGTCGTTCATAAGCGAAAATTCGGGCTTTACAGCATAGTATATCCTTAGAGTATCGCGTATGACGTACTGTTTCTGTTGGGTAATGAAACTGTCCGTTATCGGGGGACGAGTCGAATCGGTACTGTCAAATACAATTAAAGAATCATAACCTGTACACTCGTAAAGATATGTTATCGGATAAACATAGATGAAATCATGCAGTTTAAAACTGTCATTTATAAAACTACGGTTAAGTACGCTTGCCGTGCTGTCGCCAATGGCAAGCAAATCGTTCCATGTATAGTAACCGTTGCTGTCGGGATTTTGGTATGAAATATGCAGAGTGTCCCACGGACACAGTATTGTATCTGTCGGAAGCAGGGGATAATGTACGAGCGGAAAAGTGTCTATCGCAAATGTATCTGTTATATCAGGACAGATTCCCGACGGATAATGTACTCTGTAAGCATAAGTATCAGTTGTGAAATTTCGCAAGTGCATAAAATAAGATGGAAATAATGTCCATGATGTATCCTGTTTGTCGGAGAAAGAATGTATGTAAAGGACAAGAGTATCTTTACTGCCCGGAATATAAAAGTGCAAAAACTGCGCTGATTTTTCTCCGCAAACAACGGTGTCTTTAAATCCGTTTTCCCGCATCTTTTCTACTGTCAGACATTCAGACGGCGTGCTGTGGGCAGTGTCTTTCCGTATTTCCACTTCCGGCGCAACAGTACCGGCATTTGCGATACAACAATACAGTATAAAAAATAATATTATTTTTAGTTTCATTTCTTTAATTCTTCTATCATATTTTTTGCCAAATTACGCATTGTACGCTCACCTTCTTCGTCTGCACGGATTGCCTCTTTTGTGCGTCCCTTAACGACATTCCAGTATGTTGATGCAATAACGTTTATCTGGCGTATAAGCAAGTATTGATTTAAACTTTCGGTTGTGACGGAACCGCCGGCGTGCGCTTCGGTAACAACGCTTGCACCGATTTTATGCGCAAAAGTATCTCCCGATGAATAAAACGCTTTATCTAAAAACTGTTTCATCGTTCCGGCAATACCTCCGAAATAAACAGGTGAAGCAAGAATAATGCCGTCTGCATTTTTCATCTGTTCAATAACATCTAATTCCCTGTCCGTTGCAAAAGCACATTTACCTGTATTTTTACAGGTGCCGCACGCAATACAGCCTTTTATTTTTTCCGCGCCTATATGCAGAATTGAAAAAGGGATACTTTGCTTGTCGAACTCGTCCGCAATAAGCGAAAGCGCGTAGTATGTATTGCCGTCTTTGTTCGGACTGCCGTTTATTGCAACTGTTTTTTTACCTTTTTTCATACTTTTTTTTACGAGCGTACCGACACTGCCGTAAACAGCAGCACCTACAGCCGCCGCACCTGTGATTTTTAAAAACTCACGCCTGTTCATAATTACATATCAAAATTTTGTTCCATTGTTTTATAATCTCCCTCTATATCTTTGCTGCAATCGTCGCTGATGTAATATTGGGGGCGTTCAAAATCTTCCTGTGAAATTTCATTTGCAAATGACGGGTCGCCATATATTTTTTTCATGTAGATACCCCATATCGGTAAGGCTGTATTTGCGCCCTGTCCAAGTGCGGTTGAGCGGAAATGTATTGAGCGTACTTCACCGCCGACCCAAATACCTGTGACCAAATTAGGCGTAAGTCCCATAAACCATCCGTCCGAATTATTCTGTGTTGTTCCTGTTTTGCCGGCTATTGGTTGCGTTATGCCGTATCTGTAACGAAGTCGTCCGGCGGTGCCGCCGTCGCCATCTACAACCCCTTTCATTAAATCAAGCATAAGATACGCTGTGTATTCATTCATCGCTTCTTTTTTTGATGAAGAAAATTCGTCAAGTACAACACCGTTCCTGTCCTCAATTCTTGTTACGAGAAGCGGCTCTGCGTGAATGCCTCTGTTTGCGTAAGTACTCATTGCACTTGTCATCTCTTTAACGGATATATCTGCCGTACCGAGACAAAGCGAGGGAACTGCCTCCATTGGTGCGGTGATACCGCAATTGCGTGCCAAATCAATTACTGCCTGCGGCGAAATGCGTTTCATCAGATATGCCGAAACGAAATTTACCGAGTTTGCCAATGCCCAGCGCAGAGTAACCATTTCACCTTCTTTGTTTTTACTTGAGTTTTTAGGGCACCAGTCGGGTTGGTTTGGTTGCGAAATACATACTTGTACGTTGGGAACTTTTGTGCACGGTTTGTAGCCGCCTTCCTGCATTGCAAGGGTATATACAAACGGTTTAAATGTTGAGCCTATTTGCCGCCGCCCCTGTGAAACGTTGTCGTATTGAAAGTATTTGTAGTTTATACCTCCGACATAAGCGCGAATATATCCTGTTTCCGGCTCAACAGACAGTAATCCCGCATGAAGAAAGAATTTATGATAACGCAACGCTTCTAATGGCGTCATAACAGTATCTTTTTCGCCTTTCCATGAGAATACGCGCATTTTTGTTTTCGTATTAAATGCCTGCTCTATTTCTTTGTCGCTTGCACCGTCTTCTTTCATTGTGCGGTAGAGGTCGGAATTACGCATTGCACGTTTCATTTCGCGTTCTATTTCCTCGCCTGAAATATCCGTAAACGGTGCGTTTTTTCCAATTGCCTGTTTAAAAAATGCAGGCTGAATTTCATTTCCCATCCATTCGGAAACTGCTTCTTCAGCGTAGCGTTGCATTTTTGAATGTATGGTAGTATATACTTTTAATCCGTCTTTGTAGAGATTGTAATTTTCTCCGTTCGCTTTTTTATGCTCTTTGCACCACGTGTTAAGCCACAGGCGCAGATATTCGCGCATATATGTTGCAAGTCCGTACTGGTGATTTTGCGTTGTGAATCTGCTCATATCAATTGGCAGTGCGGAGTAGTAGTCATAATCATCCTTTGAAATAAAACCGGCTTTATACATTTGCGATAATACAACGTTGCGCCGTTTAAATGAATTTTCGGGATTTAATACAGGGTTATATTTTGAGGTCGCTTTTAACATTCCGACAAGTATTGCCGCTTCGTCGGTTGTCAAATCTTCCGGATTTTTTCCGAAATAAGTTGCTGTTGCTGTTTTTATACCGGAAGCATTATTGCCGAAGTCAACAGTATTTAAGTACATTGCAATAATTTCCTCTTTTGTATAATTACGTTCTAACTTTACAGCAATAACCCATTCTTTGAGTTTGCGGAATGCTAATGAAATTTTATTCTGTTTTTTCCGTGGAAAAAGATTTTTTGCCAATTGTTGCGTTATTGTACTGCCGCCGCCGGAACTGCTGCGTCTGCCGATAATTGTTTTTCCGAGTACGCGGCCGAGTGAACGTAAATCAATGCCGCTGTGACTGAAAAAACGAATATCTTCTGTTGCAATAAGAGCCTCTACAAGGCATGGAGAGAGTTTGGAATAACTTACATTAGTGCGGTTTTCAATGTAGTATGTGCCGAGAGTTTGCTGGTCGGACGAAATTATTTCGGTGGCAAGATTATTTTCGGGGTTTTCCAAATCTTCAAACGACGGCATAAAACCGAAAATTCCAAGACTGATACTTGTAAAAACGAGTATTAACAAAGCGAGAAAGACAACATAAACTGTCCAGATTTTTTTGCGTCCGTTTTTTAATTCCGTGTCTTTATTATTGTTGCTTCTCATTTCTATTTGGCATTTTTTACTTTAATACCTATATCCGAAATTTCCGTTAAAGAATCCGTACGCATATATTGTCCGACTTGAAAATGGTATATTCCTTTTTGTGGAAATTTTATATTGTTTTTCATTAGAAATACTCTTGTACGATAATGTCCGATTCCTCCGCCGAGCCATTTACCTGTAATATCTGCAAGAATACATTCAATAGTGTCGGTAAATTTCTCACCCGAAGGAAATATTGTATTTACAAGAAAAAATGCGTTGCTGTAAGCGTAATCTGTTGTATGACGCAGTGAAAAATATAAGTCGTAAGGTGCTGCGGTGTCTGTTATCATTGCTTCAAACGGAATCAGTTGTTTCGTTAACCAGTACGGCTGCGGAGTTTCGTACATCCGGTCAATAACCGTACTGCTGTTGCATGCGAATAAGGTTGCGGCAAAGCAAAGCAGAATTGTTTTTAAGATTGGTTTTTGATGTGAGCGGTGGGATTGCTGTGTGGAGTGACGGTGTTTTTCCGGTCGCGGCGAACGATGTTGCGATTGCGACTGTTTGGGAGTGTGCGGCACTTTGTTGTCAAATCTGTGTAAATCTTCCTGACTTGCTATATCAACATTTTTATGCATCGCTCTTTTTTTCAGCGACGGTGCTTTTTTGCCCTGTTTATTCATTTCAATATAAGCCGCAATTTCACTTGCGGGTATATCTATAAAATCGTTCTGTCTGTCATCGTAAACGTATGTAAACACGCGTTTGAAAACATCAATTTTTACGCAGTTTGCCGTGCCGTCCACAGCTTCAACAGGCACTTTTGAATCGGGAAGTGTCGCAAGTGCTTCTTCGTAAATTTCTGCTTCATAGTTAAGGCAGCATTTTAATTTTCCGCACTGTCCTGCGAGTTTTTGGGGATTTAATGACAATTGCTGAACTTTTGCCATGCTCGTATTTACCGAGTTAAAATCACGCTTAAAGGTTACACAGCAAAATTCTCTGCCGCACGGACCGATTCCGCCGATAATGCTTGCTTCCTGCCGCACGCCGATTTGTTTCATCTCAATTCTTGTATGAAATTCTTCAGCGTAACGTTTAATAAGTTGACGGAAATCAACGCGTCCTTCGGCTGTATAATAGAATATTGCTCTTGTGCGGTCGCCCTGATATTCTACGCTGTTAATTTTCATTTCAAGTCCGAGTTCAGCGGCGATAATACGGGCTTTGCGCTGCGTTTCACGTTCAATTTCTATTGTCTCAATCCACTTGTCAATATCAAACTGTTTTGCTTTGCGTAAGAGTTTTTTTATTTTTTCGGAATTTTCTTCTATTCCTGCATGGCTCATTCTTATACGCACACCGTCACCTTGAAGTGATATAAGTCCGACTTCGTATCCTCTTTCACTCTCAACGACAACAATATCGCCGATTGAGTATTGGGATGGGTCATCAGGTACTCTATAATAGCCTTTGCGTGTATTTTTAAAACGAACTTCAACAACAGGGTAGTTGCTTGGAACATTTTCGCCGTTGCAGTTCATTTGAGCGCAACGGCACATTTGGTAATGGCGTTCTTTGCTGTTCTCTTTGAGTGTCGGTGCGTGTGTACACCCTCTGCAATAGAACATATTTTCCTCAACTACCGTTTGTGGAAATAATTGCGGGTTTTCGAGCTCTATAAAATTTTGGACAATATTACTCTTTTCTTCAATCATATTTTTTTCTTTACTTCAAACAGACAAGCAACAAATTTACGCGAAAAAATCCGAAAACTCGGCGAAATATTGTTTTTTTGATTATTGTGTGATAAAGTGTTTGCCCGCTTCACTCACATTTTTGCACATTTTTATAACTTTCCCCTATATTTTCCCGAAAATTTATCCGCCTGTGTGTAAATTGAAACGTTTCATGTATATTTGCACGTTAGATATGTCATTACGGAGCTATGAATATACTTTTTATTTCGGAATGGTATCCTCACAGAGGAAATGCGATGACAGGACTCTTTGTGCGCAAACATGCTGTAGCAGCAGCAAAGTATGCTGTGGTAAATGTGCTTTATGTCAAAGCCGAAAAAGGAATAAAACATTTTGAGATAATAGAGAATGATAATGAAAACGTGCATGAAATATATGTTTATTATCCATCTTCAAAAAACAAATTAAAATTTTTTAGTGCATACAAAAAAGGGTTTCAAATATTAAAGAAGAATAATTTTGTTCCGGATATTATTCATGCCAATATTTTTGCGAAAGCGGCAATTATAGCATACTTGTACGGTCTTTGTAAAAAAACGCCATACGTTATTACCGAACACTGGAGTCGATATCTTTCGGAGAACAATACTTATAAAGGATTTTTTAAAAAAATCGTAACATCTTTTATCGCTCGCAGAGCATCGGCAATACTTCCCGTATCAATGGTTTTGGAAAAAGCTATGAAAGCAAATGGCATCAATAATAATTATTATAAAGTTGTACATAATGTTGTTGATGATTTTTTCTTTGAAGCAGATACTCATGCCTCTGCTTCGGCAGAAATCTCCCTGCCGATAATCCTGCATGTATCTTGTTTCGATGATAAAGTAAAAAATATCAGTGGTATTTTGCAGGCAGCAAAAATACTTTCGCGAAAGCGGAACGATTTTAAACTTGTTTTAATCGGCACAGGTATTGACTTTGAGAAAATAAAAACTCGAACGACCGATAAAAATGTGATTTTTCTTGGCGAAAAAACACCGGAAGAAGTTAGTATGTGGATGAAAAAATGCGCGTTTACAGTATTGTTTTCAAATTATGAAACATCAGCAGTTGTTGTCTCCGAAAGTTTAGCCGCCGGAAGACCGGTTGTTGCAACAAATACAGGTGGTATTCCGGAAAAAATCAACAGTAGCAATGGTATAATGATTCCGCCGAAAGATACAAAAAAACTTGTAAACGCAATGGATGAAATGTTAGACAAATATAGTTTTTATAAATCGGAACAGATAAGTAAAAAGGCATACGAAGATTACTCGTTTGCTACGGTGGGCAAACAAATTTTTGATATTTATAAAAATGTTCTCAACAAATCAACTTTATAAAAACACTACCGTCACGTTTCAATCTCAGGTGTTAAGGAAGTATATATTATAACTGATAAGCTGTGTGTTTTGAGGGTATTAACCGTATAATTATGCTTTTCCGATTGAATATGAAAATATGGAAAGCGGCAAGATGTTGAATCGGCGTGTGGAATTTATTGTGTTGTGAAAAAATTCTATGTATTTGATGTGTTCTTAATAGCTTTTCTCTCTGCAGCGAAAATCTTGCAGAACTCTAACGAAGCACTTGTAAACAGTAGCTGGATGTTGCCGTTGCGGTCAACGTGGTAAATTGTTTTATTTATTATGGAATAAAATTTGTCTATATTATTGCCGTTGATAAACGGAGCAAATTTCAACGAAAAACTTTTTTCTTCATCTGTTGCTTTAACGTATCTTTCGGCATGATACCTGACAAGCAGACATCTGCGAAATTCTTCAAGAGAGCCTGACAAAAAATATTTTACTTTCTCTCTGCTGTGTGCTTTCATCTGTTCGGAGAAAGACAATATTGACGGCACGTCTGCGGCGTAGCAATAACGCATCCATAAAACGAATTTATCGTGATTTTCGTTGTCTTCTTCGGTGTTTTGCTCACTGTGCTGTATATTTTCCGGCAAATTAAGGAATCGCACAAGTTGCGTGCGGGAACGTATTGTTGCAATAATATTATCGGGATTTTCCGTTATAAGTATAAAGACAGTTCCGTGTTCGGGTTCTTCAAGTGTTTTTAGAAGTGCTCCTGAAATTGTATCGCTTATTTTTTCTGCCATCCAGATAATAACAATACGATAGTCGGCTTCAAATTTGCGCAAATTAAGTATGCCGAGCAATGTGTCGCAGTCGGCTTTATTTATAATTGCCTGCCTGTTTTGTCCTATCTCCATTGCATTTATCCACGTCTGATACGAAAATTCGCCGTTATTTTCTTTAAAGACTTCACGCCACAGCGGCAGATAATCCGAACTTTGCGATTTTTCAATTAACGCATTATCGTTATTCGGAAAAAAGAAATGCAAATCAGGGTGTTCCAAACGTGAAAATTTTATACAACTTGAACATTTACCGCAACTGTCAACAGGGTGTCCGTCCTGCATAATCGGCGTGCGGCAATTTATAAATTGCGCGTATGCAATTGCGACAGGTAATTTCAAACTTCCTTCGGGACCGAAAAAAAGTTGAGCATGTGCAATACGTCCTGCTTCGGCAGATTTCGTAAGCCATGAGATAACTTTTTTTTGCCCTGTAATATCTTTAAATTGCACTTGTAATTTCTGTTTGTGATACAAGTCCGAAATCAAAATATAAATCAAGTACTAAATATATTCCGAAACCGACAAGTAAAATACCGACAACTTTATTTATTATTGAAATATTTTTTGGGGTAATCCAGTGTTGAAGTTTATGTGCTCCGTATGCTTTAAGCATATCGCACATAAAGTTTACTCCCAATGCTATAATAAAAAATAAAATAACGTATATATATTCTACATTCTTGTTTGTTGTATATTGAGCTGTGATAACCCCAACCCAAAAAATCCAAAAGAACCATGTACCGGGGTTTGCCATATTTGTCATAAGTCCGCGTACAAGATGGGACCATCCTGTTTCCGGAATATTGCCGTCGGGATTTGTTTTTTTTGTTTGCAGATTAACTTTTTTTACAACCATATAAATCCCATATCCGACGAGCACACCTCCTCCTACGACAGTAACGATTATTTTCGCTATCGGAAAGGTAAAAAGACGGGAAACACCGAGAAATGCGATTGCAACAAGAAAAAGGTCGGAAAATACGACACCGATAGCAAAACGAAATGCTGCCACAAATCCCTTTTCCAAACTCGTTTGAAAAAGGGCAAAGAACGAAGGTCCTATTAAAAACGCCAATCCCAAGCCAACGCTAACTCCCTGAATTATCACATGCCACATATAATACCGCTTATCTAAATTGGCAAATATAGTAATTTTAATTATAAAACGCATTTTGCTTAATTTTGTGAAATGGAACTGCGGGATAACATTCTTAAAACATTGCCTGATGAGCCGGGAGTTTATCGTTATTATGACAAGGACGGTACGTTACTATACGTGGGCAAGGCGAAAAATTTACGAAAGCGTGTTAATTCATATTTTACTAAAGAGCAAACGGGCAAAGCACGTGTTTTGACAGGTAAAATTCATAAAATAGAAACTATCGTTGTTGCGAATGAATATGACGCCTTATTACTTGAAAATTCACTTATCAAGCAGTATAAGCCGCGTTATAATATTATGCTTAAAGATGATAAGACGTACCCATGGCTGTGTCTTACAAATGAGCATTTTCCACGTATCTATCCCACACGGAGAAAGTCGGACGGCAAAGCGGCTTATTTCGGACCTTATGCGTCAGTGCGTACAATGAATGTATTGCTTGATTTGATTCATGAAATATATCCGGTACGCACATGTCGTTTTAAACTTGATTCGGAAACTGTGCGTTTGCGCAAAATACCGCTCTGTTTGGAGTATCAGATGAAACGCTGTAAAGGTGTGTGTCAGGGCTTGCAGTCGGAAGAAGAATATCTTTCTGATATTGTACAGGTGAAAAATCTCGTAAAAGGACATATAAAGCCGCTGCTTGCTTCACTGCGGTCTCAAATGCTTTATTTTTCCGAAAAGCGTGAATTTATAAAAGCGCAGACGGTAAAAGAACGAATAGAATTATTGCAGAATTATCAAAGTAAATCTCTCGTTGTTTCCGAAACGCTTACAAATCTTGATGTGATAACTTTTGTATGTAAAGACGAGATTTATTATTTTAATTTTTTGCATATAGAGGATGGGAGAATTGTACAGGCGAATACGACCGAAGTGAAGCCGCGTATGGATGAACTGTCTTCGGAATTATTGTCGTCAATGATTGTTGAATTCCGACTGCGCTACGAGAGTAACGCGCCTGAAATTGTAACTGTTGAAATGCCTGATGTAGTGCCTTCGGGAGTAAATATTACACTACCGAAAGCGGGTGAAAAAAAGGCACTTATAGAACTTTCCGGACGCAATATTCTTTCCCATATTTCGGAAAAATCAAAACGTGCCGCGCTCGTGGACCCCGAAAGGCATGGAAAGCGTATTGTTACGGAAGTTCAAAAAGCACTTGCAATGTCTGTCGCACCTGTGCATATAGAATGTTTTGATAATTCAAACTTTCAGGGTGATTACGCTGTTGCTGCAATGACTGTAAGCAGAAATGGCAAGTTATCAAAAAAAGACTATCGTCATTTTAATATAAAAACAGTTGATGGTGCGGACGATTTTGCTACAATGGAAGAAGTTATTTACAGGCGTTATAAACATTTGCTTGACGAGGATTCGGAGTTACCGCAACTCGTTATTGTTGACGGCGGGAAAGGGCAACTTTCGGCTGCGTATAAAAGCATTGTTTCGCTCGGTTTGGAAAAGCGGATTACTATAATCGGTATTGCGAAACGTCTTGAGGAAATTTATCGTGTAGGGGATAACATACCGCTCATGCTCGACAAGCGCAGCGAAGCATTAAAGCATATTCAACTTTTGCGGGATGAGGTTCATCGCTTTGGAATTACCCATTACCGCAAGCGGCATTTGAAAGGATTAGTACGTACTTCGCTGACTGATATTAAGGGTATAGGAGATGAAACGGCTGCTTTGCTGTTGAAACGTTTTGGAAGCGTGAAGCGTGTGCGTGAAGCGTCTTTACAGGATTTGGCGGCGGTTGTCGGCAGGAGTAAAGCCGGTATTATTCAGGCTGCATTCGGTGTTTGTTATTCTCAGTAAAATTTGCTATCTTTGCAACCCTTTTGTGAAACGAACATGCAGAAAGCCTGCACTCAGGATGATAATCAGTACGGATTTTGCTGTGAGTTTGATATAGTTTGGTCGCGTAGCTCAGCAGGTAGAGCACATCCCTTTTAAGGATGGGGTCCTGGGTTCGAACCCCAGCGCAACCACTTGTAACTTAGCGACTTAACACAAAAAATTGTGTTTCTTAAACTTACAATAATTCGCATTTAGTCTTTTAATCCATTTTTGTAGTTTTTATACGAGTTTTAGACAGGATTTAGACCGTATGAAATCGTTATGAAAACTATTCATTATTCCTTCAATCTTCGCACTGACAGTGTGTCTGTGCAAAAACCAATTCGCCTTGTTATCTGTTTTGAAGGCAAACAATACAAAATTTTAACATGGAAATTGTATTCCTGCTTTTTGGGATAGCAAAAAACAACGTGTTAAACATACCGATAATTACTATCTAATCAAAAATAAAGTATTAGATCATATTGAGTCAATAGTGAAAAAATATATTAATGAATGTATTGTAAAATCATCATACTTCTCTATTGAGAATCTAAAAATAAAACTTACAAGTGGTGAAATATTCATCTATATAATATTCCTTACCTTCTTTTATCTTAGCACTTAATGCTCGTTTATGCCTCCTTATCAGTCGTAAAGTGTACATCTCTTTATTGGAGTTTGATATGTTCTTTTTTGACCAGACGAATTTATAACGAATATTATTTGTTTGGTCATTAGTAAGATACATCATCTTGTTTCTATCAAAATCAGGATTTTGCTCTACCTGTTTTCTAAACCATGGCATATCTGGTGCTATATTAGCCCAACGACCGTTTTTGGTTTTATGAGGTCTAACCCTTCTGCCAATTACTGTCAGTCTGCCAACAGAACCCGGAAGAGTTACTATATGTCCTTCCATCACCTTTTGAACTAAAAACTCATTATATTTTTTTGAAATAGTAAGATATTCATGAAGAGTAATCTTAACATGAGGGTTTCTTTTTTTAAAGACCCTTGCGAAAGACTGCTTTGTATTACCAAAATCTTCTACGAAATAAGGTTTTCCATTTTTACTGATTACAGTTCTCATTCTTTTTCTTCTTTTTGTGCCGGGTTATACCTCTGAACAGTGTCATCTATTCTGTTACTGTCCCTGTCTTCAAGGGAAGCCTTGAAGTAATTTATCAGTTCGTTAACTGTAAGTTCTATAAGTGTATCAATAAGACTGCTTTCTATTGGAAATTCTGAGTCCAAAGGATTACTGCATATTTGTTGTGAAGTACTATTGCCACAATGTGAATATTCAGAAAATTCTTGCACTTTAACAGGGTTTTGAAACAAGCCTGTTAACGAAACAACAAACAAATTTCTTACGCCTGTGATATACAGAAAGTTATCTTTCACAAAGAAAGAAGGTGTTTCTTTCGCATATCTATTGCCTTTCTGCCAACTTATTTTGTCAGGTTCTATTTGTGAGAATATTATTGTTCCTTCAATATTGCTAACCTTTATTTTTTCACCTGTTATACTTGTAAAAGGTCTTGGAATAGGATATTTACTTTTTAAAACATTACAACCTGTTTTTATGCAGTCACAATTATATAAATGTGCATATTCCATTTCAACACAGTCAACAGTTTGATAACTCCATGAACTTATTTTTTTGTTACCATCTATCATCTGTTGAAGAAGGAATGCTCTGGAAGTAAGCAGTTTATTATATATATGCCGATTCCTTAGCCGACTGTCAATAGACTGCACGCCTTTAGAATATAGACTTTGAACTCTTTGTATAATATCTTTAAGTAGCATTTATTAATGTTTTATAAAGTTCATCCCTGTAATCATTACATAAAAAACACTGATACGTACCATCCGGTAAAATCCATACAATACAACGTTTTTCTACCTCTATTTCAGGTATCTGTTCTAACAGCAGTTGGTAGTATGACAGTTGTAACTGATATAAACTGAAAGGAGTATCAAGCATGTTATCGAAAGGTGATAACAGTTTTTTCCATTTATAATTTTTGAAAAGCGAACTGTTAGTTTTCCAATCACAGATAATATATTTGTTTGTTTTGTTATTATACAATAAAGCATCACAAGTACCTGCAAACAGAAATGTTTTATGGTACATTTTAATTTCAGAACCTATTGGATCGATATAATCCGGTTGAATATCAAAAAAATCTTTTACAGCCTTTTCTTCGAGTGAAGAAGGTATTACATTTTTGTCGAACATATACTTCTCTGCGAAATTGTGTACTACTGTACCTCTGAGGCAAGAAGCCTTAGATTTTGCTTTCCATTCGTCAAGAATATCTTCCTGTTTTTTACCAAGTTTTTTAGCAACATGTGTTGAAGCAGCAAGTGCATCAAAAGGTTCTTGAAATCTATGATAGAGTGCTGATACGGAAGATAGAACGGGTATTCCGCCTATTTTATAGGTATGTGTCGATTCTTCAAAAGTTAATTCTGAAAAAAAGTTAACTATATTCTGTAATGTTAATGCTGCGAAAGATTTATCTTTCGTCTGTGTAAAAGAGTGAGACATAGCCATCTACATATAAATATGGTTGGTATCCAAGATACCCGCATATCTTTCGATTAGATAGCATCGTCTCTTCTGTAGAAGCCTCTTTTTTTACGAGAGTTTCTTTAATGTAAGATGGACTTACTGTGATATTTTTAAATAACATCATATCTGACCACAAATATAGTAATATTTTTTTGTTTTTTGTTGTCATATACAGCAAAATATGAAAAAAATCATACTTTTTTAAAAACTTTCTAAAATCCTAATATGTAAAATATAAAAAAATCCATATCTTTGTTAAAATTTTTAAAAAATAACAAACATGAAAAGTTCAAAACGTTTTATGTTCACAGTGGTTGCGGTTGCAATAACACTATTAACATCATGTAAAAAAGAGAGTATGAAAGAACAAATTATTGGTACTTGGGATATGGTTGCACGTCAATCCAAAACAATAGAATCTACGCCTATAAATAGTAAAGATATAGATTGGGATTGGATATATAATCTGGAACAAAATACACAAAATAGACCATGGATTTTTACAGAAGAAACAGTTAATTATTATGAAAGTAAAACACCATGTCCTTATTCTATAGATGATGAAGGGAAAATAACAATATTAGAAGATTGTTGGGATTGGGGAAATATAGGTGAGATTTATTATGTAAAAATAAAAGACGAATATCTTCTTTGGGCTACTATTAATCCAAATGAAAATGATGAAAGATGTTATTTTTATGGTGCAAGATTCAAACGAGTTTCAGAATAAACAATAATTATAAACAAGTACCATTTTATACTGCAAAAGATAGGTAGTAGAGAGCGGAAATGGAAAAGTACACTGCTGGTTATGTTCATACAAATCCGAATTTTGTAATTCAGAATCTTGAAACAAATCAAATAAATGATGATTTGTTGCCAATTTTATATGTGGTAAAAAACATCTTGCAACGTGGCTATCCAACAACTCTTTCAAAATATCTTCAATCAAAATTAGGCGAAATTCATAATCTTAACAACTTTAAAGAACGCTTCCTCTTTGCTACAAATCAGACTCCTATCTGGAAAGATACCATAAAAGGCGATAGAGAACGCAACTATTATCCTGCAAAAGACTTTTTTGAAAAAATCATACCCACTGAATTTGGTGAATACTCATTTATTCAATCTTTATTGATTCCTGAAATTGAAATCAACGAAATAACAGGAGAAGAGGATAATAGATTTGTTAATCAACAAGTTGATTTTTATTTACCACAAGCAAAACTTGTAATTGAAATTGATGGACAGCAACATAAGAATAATGATATTCAAAGAGTTTCAGATTATATAAGAGATACTTATTTATCAGGAAAAGGAGTTACAACAATTAGAATTACAACAGAAGAATTACAAAACAAAGAATACAAAAAAAAGGTAGAAAAAATCTTAACTCATTTTAAACAATATGAAAGACAGTTAGCCTTGTATGAAAATGCTTATATAAAAATTAACAACAATAATCAAATAAGTGAAATAGAAATTAATACAAAATTATTACCTACAGCAATCATTCGTTTTCAGATTTTACTTATAGAGTTGCTTATTCATAATTATTTAACATTTGATAAAGACTGGAATTTTAATATTTTATCTCATGAAGATTTACCAACATTTGCAGAATTGGCAATAGACGATTTACTTATTTGGATTGATAAACTATATCTACTCAAAAACAAACACGAATTAATAAAACCAAAATGTAATATTAAACTGACAACAGATAGAAATACATTTCATCTAATTACGAAAGCAATAAATATTGATTTTTCGTTATTCAAACGATATACTGATGAAAATAAAATTAACGAAGGTGTGATTTTTGTTAGAACAGATTATTTTGATGATGTAAAAAATAAAAATTATTTTAAAGTAAGTACAACAGAGCCAATCAATTACCATATAAGAGATGAAGATGAACATGTTTTAGAATTTTTCCTTGAAAACATTTTTGATAAATCAAGTTTTTTAGATGGACAATTTCAAATTATTGAAAATATACTAAACAGAAAAGATACAATAGGACTTTTACCAACAGGTGGTGGGAAATCTTTATGTTATCAACTTCCTTGTCTATTACAACCAAGTATAAATTTTGTGGTTTGTCCTATCAAAGCATTAATGTATGATCAAAAAGAGAATTTAAATAAGATATTTATAACACGTACAAACTTTATAACAAGTGATTTATCAGCCCCAGAAAAAGAAAAAATTTTAACTGAATTTGCACAAGGCAGATATTTATTTATATGGATTTCTCCAGAAAGATTTCAAATACAAAATTTTAGAAATAAAATAAGTACAATTGTCACTAATTTTTCTATTGCTTATGCAGTTGTAGATGAAGTACATTGTCTTTCTGAATGGGGACATGATTTTAGAACTTCATATTTAAATTTAGCCAAGACAATAGATAATTTAAGCCCAAAAGATGAAAATGGAGAAGGAAAAATAAAATTTATTGGTTTAACTGCAACCGCATCTATTAATGTTTTAAAAGATATAAAAGTTGAATTTTCAAGACAAAAACAGCATTTGGAAGATGAGAATATCAAATCACTTTTAGATTATAGTCGTAAAGAACTACAGTTTGAAGTGATTAATGATAATGGAAATAAAAAAGAAAACTTAGAAAAGATTCTCAAAAAGTTAAAAGATGAGGAAAATTTTACAAAAAATAAAGAGAAAGCGGGTATTGTTTTTACACCATATGTGAATAGTGACTATGGTTGCTATAAAGTTTCAAACATATTAAATAGAATTTATGAGAATAAAGTGAGTTGGTTTTCAGGCGATGTTCCAAGAGTTTCTGATTATGATGAAACAGGAAATGGAACGGGTCGGGAAGTTAATTTAATGCCGGAAGATGAATTTAATAAATATAAACAACAAGTTCAGAAAGATTTCAAAGAAAACAGATGTCAACTTTTAGTAGCAACAAAAGCTTTTGGAATGGGTATTGATAAACAAAACATTTTTTACACTTTTCATTATGGTTTGCCAAGTTCGGTAGAAGCACTTTATCAAGAGGCAGGAAGAGCAGGGCGTTGGGATAAACAAAAAGAAGAAAACAGAGATAAAAAAGGTAAATGTTATATTTTATATTCACCTGAAATTTGTAAACAAGAAATAGTTGATGAACTTTTTCGTAGAAATACATCTTTTTCGAGAATAAAAGAAATAAATGATAAAATTAGAAGAGAAGATAAAAAAGATATTTTTAGACAATTCTACTTATTTTGTAAGGGAAGAAATGATATTGAAGAAGATTTTAAAATTATTGTAGATATAATTGAAATTTATCTTAAAGATATTAAAGAAAATTCTACTAAAAAAATTTTTTGGAGTGATGCTATAAGTCGATTAAGTATAAATGAAGATATTTTAGAAAAAGCCATTTATCGGTTGAGTCTGTTAGGGATTGTTTCAGATTGGACAACAGATTTTAGATACTATTATAATGTTCACTTTAATTCTCTTAATGAAGAGAATATTATTGAAAATGTTTCATATTATATAAAAAAATATGAGCCAGATATAGATATAAGAAAAAAAATAGAACAAATCCAAGAAGAAGATACAATTTTAAAAAAAGCAATTTTATATTTATTATCTTGGATTTTTAATCATATTATATATAATAGGAAACGATCACTTCAAACGATTTATGAGTTGTCTTCAACTTTTACAGACAATGATAGTTTTAAACAAAACATTGATGCTTATTTTACTTTTACAAATGATACTTTCATTCTTCAACATATTATAGAGAATCCAAAAGATTTTGCACAATTATTTAATATTTTTAAAAAAGATAATGGATCTGAAAACAGAATAGAATTTAAAAATAAGACTGAATTTAAAAAATTTAAAAATAGTATTAATAGATTTTTAGAAAGTTATAATAATAGTATAGGATTAAATTTTATAAGCGGATTTGCGTGCTTAGTATTAGATGAATATGAAAATAACGATGGAAAAGAACGTTTTGAAAGTGCTTTATCAAAAATAAAGGAAACTTTTACACAAGAACAACAAAAAGATTTTTTAAATAGATTAAAAGTTTTAGGGACGCATTTAACAGAAGAACAAAAAGTAAAATTAAGTAAATCAATTTCAAAATTTTATCCTGAAATGTTAGAAGAGTTTGCAGAATATTATGATTTAGCATACCTACTAAATGATGTTTATGAAGAAAAAGTAAAAGAATTAAAAAAATTAAATATAAAATTATATGAGCGACTTACAGAAATTTAAGCAAATTATAGAAGATCTTGATCTTGAAACTGAAAAATTAAAAGATACTTCAGAAGTTTTTGAAAAATTAAAACAGATTGCTGAAACTAAATTAAAGCAACTTGCTGATACTTACGATTTAATAATCAAGCATTTTGAGGAAAACAGTAAGACACTTAATAAAATAAGTAATATACAGAAAGATCATCAAGAAAAAGTTTTTAAAAGTTTAATAGAAATTGAAAATACTAATAAACAAAATAATACCAATCTTACAAAACTTATCGAAGAAAAAATTGATAGAATAAGTAATATACAAAAAGATCATCAGGAAAAAATTTTTAAAAGTTTAATAGAAATTGAGAACATTAACAAGCAAAATAAGGCTGATCTTACAAAACTTATTGAAGAAAAGACCGACCAAATAAGAAAAGAGAATAAAGAATTTTATAAAGATTTTGAAAGCACCGTTAAAATAAAACTTGATGATAATAAATCAGAAATAAAAAATCTGATCGAAAACGAAAGAAATCAAATTAAACAGATTTTTGAGATAGAGTTTGCAAAAAATACAAAAGAATTAAGACAGGTTGTTGAAACAAAGATTGATGAGCAAACACAATTGTTTGTCAAAAGTCAAAAGGGAATCAAGAATCTTATTCTGATTATTGGTGGAGTAACTTTGATTTTAAGTGTCTTAATTTTGATAAAATTATTGATAGTATAATTAATATATTTATAGTATGGAAACAAAAAGGAAAACTTATAAGAGCTATACTGACCTTTTGATAGAAATATTTTTAACACAACCAAGAGTTATTTTGACTGTTAATAAAAAGATCGTTGGTTTGTATGATAATAAAGAAGATGCATATAATGATGCCAAAAAAAAATATCCTTCAGGAACATTTCTTATTACAGATCTTGATGAGAAAGACGAATACCCTGATAATCCTATCCTTTATGATTTTTTTACAGGTATATGTTTAGATACAACTAAGGATAATAATAAAGAGAAAAAATAATAGTCATCAACTTAAAATCATCAATCCAATCCCACCATCCTGCTGGCATTAGCAAAATGGTTGCATATGAAAACATCTGACGTTAAATTTCGCTTATAATCTGTATATTTGCAGTGTAAAAAATCTGTTTTTATTTGTATATTTGCATCAAATAAAACAAATACATTCATCCTATTATAAATCTATTTTAAGTTAAAAAGATATGGTAAGACCTATTGAAGCAACTCGTCCTCTCAATGATAAAGATTGGGCGAAGTTGGAAAAAGCGGCAAAGAATGTAAAACCTCTATCAAAGAGAATTCTTGAAAAAGACAGAAAATCGCTTGAGTGGTTCGATAAGATTGCTAAATATGATGTCTTTAGAGATAGAGTTTTTTAGATTAGAAGAAGATTCTACTATTCTTACATTTGATTGTGGTGATGCAGTGTAGAAGTAAAGATGAATCTATTTTAAAAACAAACTTTTATTTATATATCCGTACTAAATAAAACAAAAAAATTATGGCAACAATAGCACAACAATCTGTTAATTACAATGTAGTGATGGATATGATTTATAGATTATCCGAAAAGGACAGAACACGTCTTGTTAAAGAAATCACTGATTTAACTGAAAAAAAGACGGTCGGTAAAGGTTATACTTACGATGTTGTTCCGCCGGAATTACAGAAAGAACTTGATGAAGCAAGGGCTGATTATAAGGCGGGCAAATGCATTACTTTCAACAACAAAGAGGAAATGTTAAAACATTATAACGCAGAATGATTTACAAGGTTTCTGTTTCAAAAAAAGCGGACAGGGTAATTGAGAAATATCGTAAATCAAATCCCGCCGCTTTTAATAAGTTTAATAAATTGTATGAAGAACTTGAATTGCATCCACGTACAGGCACGGGACAGCCTGAGCCTCTTACAGGGGGACAAAATATAACATACTCGCGCCGCCTAACTGCGAACGATAGAATTATTTACGATATATTTGATAATGAAATATATGTGATGATTTTATCGATTGATGGACATTATGGCGATAAATAGTTTATTACTTTAATTATACCTAATTAGTAATCACTATTAACCGACTAATTCAAAAAAACAGCCGGTTTGTGTTTTTACATTGTTTATATTCAATCGTTTGTGTTTTTATATTTCACTTTTAAAAAAAGTTACCCCCCCCTGTCAAAAAAGGAATAATTGAGCGGTGGACGGGCTTTTGTTTTTACTTTTCCCCGACTTCCTGTAATACCGCCTGCTTTCGGTTAGCACCCAGTTTATGTCCAAATGACTTATCAAATGTATCCTCACAAGTGCCGCTATCGTGGAAAAGGCCTTCTCGCTTTTAGACATTGCTTTGATAACTTGCAGCAACAAATGAGCTATCAGCGTACACCAAACCTGGGTTTTTATGCCATTTTCTGCAGATATTAC
>JAIRNR010000006.1 GCA_031257915.1 Bacteroidales bacterium | reverse complement strand
AATAGCCTCTTCATTTATTCAATTTTATCATTTTTCTTTTTCTTTGACGTCCATAAATTTTTTACGTTTTATAAACTGAGAAACCATTCCGGTTTTACCCGGAGATGGTTTATTTTTTTTATACTAACTTTACATTAGAGATTATTTACAAGGTCGATTTTAAGTACTATGCCAGTAGGCACGCCACAAGTAGAGGAGCCAGTAGCTGTTACAAACGTTAATTCTGTTGCAGTGCGACCTTTAGACTTAATATATTTGCCAATATCCAAAATACCAAGGGAAGCATCAAATCCATCGTCAACAGTTAAACTATTTGAGCTTGACCATGTAAGACTCTTAACAGCAACGCCAAGGACATCATTCAGATTAATCTGACTGGGCAATTTCGCAAGACAATATTTTACTGTTTTTGATGACGGAGTTCTAACTTTGCTCGTAATTTTTATGTAAAATACACCTTTTCCTGTAGCGCAATCTCCCGAAGCTTCGTATTTGTATTTATAGGTACTCTTATCCAAATCATAGGGTGTGATATTTGAACCTGAGAGTCCGGTTCCCGACCATGACACAGCAGGAAGGTTCGCATATGTATTCAAATTGAATTTGTCTCCATTTAAGTATGACTCTTTACACAACTGGGCTGTATAGTCCTGCGCAACAAATGGGTCTTGCAAGATAACAACTAAAGTACCCCATCCGGGCTTGCCGTTATTATCAGTAAAGCATGTGTGAACGCTGGCGTCAACATTCCATCTATAGTAATATCCTATGCTTGACCCCATATCATCGAGATTCAAATCATAACCACCGATTAACGATGAGGTTCCTGACTCAGTACCATAACTGGAAGGACTAGGACTATTCTCATCTTTAGTACCTCTGTCTGCCCAATACGAGTCGGTATTACTCAAGTTCGGCTTATTTAAGTACCAAGCCTGAGCATAAAAATCAATTACAGGTACACTTCCTGTCGCTACTCTACAATAATTAACCGTGTCTATACCAAGATAAGCATCATTACCTAAATTGTCTATTATTTTCAGAGTATCTACGATAGTATGCGGCTTAGAGGGAGCTTTACAATCGTAATATGTGTATGTGTACGTGGCAATTTTTTTAGTAGATCCATTAGGTGCGTTTGTATTTGGCACCCATGGTGATCCAACTGTTGTCTTATTATAAGCACCATTCGGCAGATTACGCTTGAAATATGTTAAGTTAACATCTCTTTTTCCCATATCGCCTATCGTATCACTTGCGCATATAGAATACGCTCGCGCTATTGTATCTCTTGCAATAGAATCAACCCTTATTTGATATAAAAACGGAATTGTATCACCACAACTGTAACCCGGCTCTATAGTAATTTTAAGCGTGTCTCTCAGTGCGTATGACGCAACCGAATCTAGTTTGATTTCTTTCGTGAGACCATTATTGCCGGAAAGCCAGCTGGCTGTCAAACCTGCCTGTGCATACAAGTTAACATATTTTTCGAAAACTTTGCTGAATTTTATCGTTACTGGAAGCGCGCTTTCCTTATAACAGAGAAACGTATCCAACGTAGTAACAGTTTTGTTTTCTTCCGGCAAAATAAATACATATACCCAGTATTTTTCGTTCTCAAGCAAACCACATTGCTCATCTTTGGCTGTGTATTCGAAGAGTATTCCTCCGATACCGGAACCAACTGCTCTAAATGCATTACCCGCACCTTCATTTTTTATGGTGGGGTCAAACTGATAATCATCAACTGTCACGGTACTGCTCGTTTTTGCCAATAAATGCCAGTCTCCGTAACTCGGATGAAGTCTCCTTCCCGAAACATCGTATCCAAATTCAATAGGATACAGAGAATCTGCGTTTGCGCAGAAAAAAATTGTATCGCTTCCTTTTACACCAGTAGCAAGACTGGTAGGCAATGGAATAGTTTGCCCCCAAGCTACACCGGCGAAAAGCGCCGCTACAATTGTCATTAAAATACTTTTTCTTTTCATAATTTTGAATTTAATTAAAAATGTTTATAATTTATTATTTTTTTATATATTTTCTATTTTTTATAACTTCCGTTTTTCTTCAATTTATATGTTTAAAATTCTCACCAAAAACTTTGCAAAGATATAACTAAAATTTAATATTGCGTCGATTTGCTTCAAATTTTAATAAAATTTAACTCTTTTTTACTTCTTTAAAACCTGTATTTTATGTCTCTATGAACAATAAATTTCGGGATACTGTTCTCTTTTTGAGAGACTTCCGTCCAATTTTTTTGTTCATCGAAACTGTAAATATAACTTGTTTCGTTTTTTAAAATTTTATCTTTATCATAGTACAAAACAGTACTCAATAATTTACTTTTTGCCTTATATTGATACAAACTGCCATCATATATCGGTTCTTTTTTCGATTTACCGCTTGAGGCTTTCAAAGCTTTCTCGTTGTAATCGTAAAGCCAGGTATAATCAATCGGGGCAGTCAAACTTTCGAGTATCAAATATAAGGTATATGGTTTCTCCATTGTTTCTTCGCTAATCGACTGTTTAGCCGCAACGCCATCCATAAAATCGAAGTATGTCTTCTTATAGTTCACTTTTTTCTGTTTAGCATTTTCTGTCCACAGTTCTTCATAAACGAGTATGTTACTCATGACAATTTTGGTGACAGGATGTTCAAAGTCTTCGTATCTTCGCACAAAAACGGTGTTTAATTTGTAATTAACAAGATATTCGGTTCTTGACTGGAGTTTGCCCTCTTTGTTGGTTCTGGTCTCTATGACGGTACCTGCGGTTTCGTTATAAATCCAGGCGGTGTTCACATCGACCTCTCCTTCCAAATTATACACGATTTCTTTGACGCGGTTTCCTTTTTCGTCGAAGAAAATTTCGGCGGTAAAATCGGTGAGTTCGCCTTTGGTCACGGTTTCACCCTCTACCTTGGCGGCATACACGGTGTATTTGAGCGATTCGACATTGGGCTTTTTCAAATTATACTCTTTGTACGTCTTTATACGGGGCAAACCTTTTAATTTCGCTTCACCCGAAAACACAAACAAAATGGCCGCTACCACCATTATACTTCTGACGAAAATGTGCATTGCTGTTTTCATTCTTTTTTAACCTTTTCTTTTTCTAATCTTTAATTACTTTATTCCTTCAATAATTGTAAAAACAACTCAAAAATTTTGATGCAAAGATATAATGTTTTATTTAAATAGCATCAAAAATATTTATATTTTTATATTTTTTAACAAAATTAAAAGTTCAAAATCAAAATAAAGTAAAGATAAAACCTTTAAACACAGGACTAAAACGTGAATTATAAAAATTAGTTGCATGTTAAAAATATTTATTCTCCAATTGATATTTTTTGCGTTTTCCGGCAACTATTTTGTCTTTTTTTGTGTTAAACTGGATTTATCTCCGAATATTTATTCATCGCCGAAGACTTTAGATTTTAGATTTGCAATTTTAGATTGGGCTGACGCAAGCAAAAATGGAAAAATCAACGAAAAATTAGGTAATGAGGTTTTGTGCGTCGTTATAATCTCGGCTACTGAGGTGTTTTGTTAGGGAAATTAGGTTGAAAATGAGGTTTTTGTGGACGTCGTCCTTTTTGTTCATGACCGGTTTGTGTATCAAAATCCAACCAAATTATATTATAATGACGTTTTTTGTAACAAACACATTACAAGCGTCATTCTGCTCTTAATTTTGCGTGCGTCAGCCCAATCAAAAATCGTAAATCTACAATCGTAAAGGGTGCATTCCAAATTGTCGTTTTTTACGAGCCGGATTGCCTGAAAGGCAAAATTTTCATAACCGCAGGTCTGTGACCTGCGGACGGACTATCTCAGTGACGCCT
>JAIRNR010000023.1 GCA_031257915.1 Bacteroidales bacterium | reverse complement strand
TAAGTCTGACAAAATAAAAACTTGTTTTTATTTTTCCGACGGAGTACCTTCATGAGCGAAGCGAATACAGGTACGATTAAGTCTGACAAAATAAAAACTTGTTTTTATTTTTCCGACGAAGTACCTTCATGAGCGAAGCGAATAAAGGTACGATTAAGTTAGATTTTTTTGCATGAAACGTTTCAATTTACACACAGACGAATAAAAATTGGAGGAAAAGAATTTATAGAGGAAAGTTATTCAAATAAAAAGCGATTTTTACTATGGACAAAAAAAATTTTATTCAAGAATTAAAATGGCGGGGAATGGTGCAGGATTTTATGCCGGGCACAGAGGAATTACTGCAAAAAGAAACAGTAACGGCATACGTTGGCATAGACCCGACGGCAGATTCTCTGCACATAGGACATCTTGCCGGTATAATGATGTTAAAGCATTTGCAACTTTGCGGACATAAGCCGCTCGTGCTGCTTGGCGGCGCAACAGGCATGATAGGCGACCCATCGGGCAAATCGCAGGAACGCAATTTATTAAGCGAAGAAACACTGGAACATAATCAGAAAGCAATAAAAAAGCAACTTGAAAAATTTTTAGATTTTTCGCCTGAAACAACCAATAGAGCCGAGATGGTAAATAATTACGACTGGATAAAATCATTATCGTTTCTGGAGTTTATTCGGGATGTGGGAAAGCATATAACCGTAAATTATATGATGGCAAAGGATTCTGTAAAACGCCGTATTACAGGCGAAAACGGTGCAGATGGAATGTCTTTTACCGAATTTACCTACCAATTGGTACAGGGCTACGATTTTTATCATTTATACAGCACAAAAAACTGCAAACTCCAAATGGGAGGCAGCGACCAGTGGGGAAATATTACAACAGGAACAGAACTTATAAGACGTAAAGCGGGGGGCGAAGCGTTCGCACTCACATGTCCGCTTATTACAAAAGCAGACGGCAGCAAATTCGGTAAGACCGAAAGCGGAAATGTTTGGCTTGATTCGCAAAAAACAAGCCCATATAAATTTTATCAATTTTGGCTCAATTGTTCAGATGAGGACAGCAAAAAATATATACGTATTTTCACAGATTTTTCACAGGAACAAATAGAATCTCTTGAAGCGGAACAGGCGGCAAATCCGCATTTGCGACCGTTGCAAAAGGCTGTCGCGCAAACACTGACAACATGGATTCACAGCAAAAGCGACTGTGAAGCAGCAAAAGAAGCAAGCGAGATTCTTTTTGGTAACGGTACTGCAGAAACGTTGAGCAAATTACCCGAAGAAACATTGTTAGACATATTTGAGGGCGTACCCCAAAGCGTTGTGAACAACAGTGATCTTGAAGTTAGTATTGTGGATTTTTTAAGTGAAAAAACAGGTATTCTTGCGTCAAAAAGCGAAGCCCGCCGTGCGTTAAAAGAAAATTCAATATCGGTCAACAAAACAAAAATCACTGAAGATACGGTACTGACCCCCGAAATGTTACTTGGGGATAAATATTTGCTTGTTCAACGCGGCAAAAAGAATTATTTTTTGGTGACGGTACGGAAATAGTCGGGCTTATTATAGATAGAATAGAGTAGTGTTTACGCACGAAAACAATCAACAGAAAAGAAAATTATATCCGAAAAAATGTTTTACACAACGGAAATAACAGATAAAACAGCTATCTTTTCACCGGAAGAAAGCACCCATATTGTAAAAGCATTGCGCAAAAAAAGAGGCAGCAAAATTTGTTTTACCGACGGCGCAGGTTTTTTATACGAGGGCGAAATAATTACAGCAAATGTTCGTTTGGTTGAAATACGGATAATAAACATAAAAAGCCCTGACGCCGCAGGATTGCCGCCAATTCACATTATTGTTGCACCGACAAAAAATATAGACAGAATAGAGTGGTTTGTTGAAAAAGCAACCGAAGTTGGTGTTGCCGAAATAAGTTTTATTGTTACGGAAAATTCAGAACGCAGAATATTAAAAACAGACCGCCTGAAAAAAATTGCTGTCAGCGCAATGAAACAATCTAATCAACTGTGGCTGCCGAAAATAAATGAACTCACAACACTTCAGACCATTTTAAACAAAGCACAATCGTTCAGCGGCGGACGCTTTTTCGGCTACTGCAACGACGAAAGTTTAAGAAAAATCAAAAAACCGATACCCTACAATGAAGCGATAAGCAAAAACATCCCCGCAACAATACTTATCGGACCAGAGGGCGACTTTACGGAAAATGAAGCGCGAAAGTGCATAGAAGCGGGCTTTTCACCTGTTGTCCTCACAAAAACCCGCCTGCGCACCGAAACGGCCGCCCTGTTTGCCTGCTGGAATTACGCCATCAGGCACAATACGGATAGCTAATTTGCAATACGAAGCGAACAGACAAACAACCCGCCCCGCCCGCCCGACAGGTTAATTTGCAATATAAAGTCAACAAACAGACAACGATTTACAAAATAAAATAAAATCAAAGACAATGCGTTTAAATATAAAAAAAAGACAATACATTTTTCTTTTAGCAGCAATAATAAGTAATATTCTCAACGCCCAGCAGCCCGCTCTTGCGCTGTTAAAATACAGCGGCGGTGGCGACTGGTATGCAAATCCGACATCATTGCCAAACTTAACAAAGTTCTGTAACGACAATCTCGGTACCACATTAAATCCGGCACCTGCAACAGTAGAAGCGGGCAGTGCGCAAATTTTTAATTATCCGTTTATTCACATTACAGGGCATGGCAATATTTTATTTAATGCTCAGGAAGTGCAAAACTTGCGTAATTACCTTATCGGCGGCGGTTTTCTTCATATAGACGACAATTACGGATTAGACGTGTATATCCGCCGAGAAATGAAAAAAGTCTTTCCGGAACTTGACTTTATTGAACTGCCGCGCACACACGCTATCTATCAAAAGCCATATAATTTCACGGAAACAGGACTGCCCAAAATTCACGAACACGACAACAAGCGTCCGCAGGGATTTGCACTGATTTACTCAGGACGAGTCGTTTGTTTTTACACGTACGAATGTGATTTGGGAGATGGATGGGAAGATCCTGCAGTACATAACGAAACACCGCAGGCGCACCGCCAGGCATTGCAGATGGGCGCAAACATCATCCGATTTGCCTTTACGCAAAAGTAAAGTACGATACGTCAGGGGAAAAAGATTATCTTTGTCTTGCGGCACCCATTACTTCCGCCGATACCGCGTTTCGCTGCGCCCGCCTGATTATAGCCGACATGTTTAATTTATCTCAGAAAAGTTTTTGTGAAAGTTTCAATTAAAAAATATCCATGAAACTTTTTAATTTACACACAGACGAATAAAAATTGGAGGGAGAGAATTTATAGGGGAAAGTTATAATTTGGGGGCAAGGTGAAAAGTTTTGCGTATCCAAACTATACCTTTTTTAATTAGAAAGTCTTACCTTTGCTGTCCCAATTTTTAAAAACAAAAAATTATGTATTGGACGTTAGAAATGGCATCTAAATTAGAAGATGCGCCATGGCCGGCAACAAAAGCAGAATTGATTGATTATGCAACGCGGTCAGGATTACCGGTGGAGATTCTTGAAAATCTCGAAGAACTTGAAGACGAGGGCGTCCCCTTTGAAACGATTGAGGAGATTTGGCCCGATTACCCAACTAAAGATGATTTCTTTTTTCATGAAGACGAATACTAAAAATTACGGTTTGTCATACTGATTTTAAAAACACAATATGTTCAATTTTCTAAAAAAACTGCTCGGCAATAAAAGTGATCGTGAGATGAAGGCAATTCAGCCTCAGCTCACCGAATGTCTTGAAGCATACGGAATCGTTGAAACTTTCACGCCGGATCAATTGCGTGCTAAAACGCCGGAATTTAAGGCGCGGATAGCAAACGCGATAGAAAAGGACGAGGCGCGGATAAGGCAAATAAAACTGCAACTTGAAGAGAACGAAGAAACACTTGAAGTGCAGCAGAAAGAGGATTTATATGCGGAGATTGACCGAATAGAGAAAGAAATTGACGACAAAATACAAACCGAACTTTGGGCAATTTTACCCGAAGCATTTGCTGTCGTAAAAGCGACCGCAAAACTCTTTACTGAAAACAAAGAAATTGAAGTTACGGCGTCCGACAACGACCGCAACCTTGCCGCATACCGCGACAATGTAAATATCAGGGGAGATAAGGCATATTACAAAAACGAATGGATTGCCGGCGGTAACTTGATAAAGTGGGATATGGTGCATTACGACGTGCAACTTATCGGCGGTATAGTGCTGCATCAGGGCAAAATTGCCGAAATGAGCACAGGTGAGGGAAAAACGCTTGTCGCCACACTGCCTGTTTACCTTAATGCGCTTTCGGGCAGAGGAGTTCATATAATAACCGTAAACGATTATCTTGCAAAACGCGACTCTGAGTGGATGGGAATGTTGTTTGAGTTTCACGGCTTGAAAGTTGATTGTATAGACAAACATCAACCAAGCACGGAAGCCCGCCGCAACGCTTATCTTGCCGATATTACATACGGCACAAACAATGAGTTTGGTTTTGACTATCTGCGCGACAATATGTGCCGTAATCCCGAAGAGCTTGTACAGCGCAAGCACAGTTACGCTATTGTCGATGAAGTTGACAGTGTGTTGATAGATGACGCCCGCACACCGCTCATTATTTCGGGACCAACTTTTAAAGGCGGCGACCAGGAGTTTAACGAACTGAAGCCGCAAATAGAGAAAATATTCAACGCACAGCGGAACGAATTAACAAAAGTTCTTGCTGAAGCAAAAACATTATTATCAAAAACAAATCCGACTTCGGAAGAAGAAAAGAAAGGCGGCGAACTTCTGTATCGCTGTCATAGAGGGCTGCCGAAAAACAAAGCACTTATAAAATTTTTGTCGGAACCGGGAATGAAAGTACTTATGCAAAAAGCCGAAAACTATTTTTTGGCAGAACAGCAAAAAAACATGCCCGAAGTGGACAAACATCTATTGTTTGTTATTGACGAAAAACAAAATACAATAGACCTTACCGACAGAGGCATTGATTTTCTCAGCAGCAGTGCCGGCAATCCGGAATATTATGTCCTGCCCGATATTGGGGTACAGCTTGCAGAACTTGAGAAGCAGGAATTGAGTGCAACAGAAAAAGCCGCCCAAAAAAGCGAAATAATGCGCAATTATGCAATTCAATCGGACAGAGTTCACACATTAAATCAACTTTTGAAAGCATATACTCTTTTTGAAAGAGATGTTGAATACATTGTTGTGGACAATGAAGTGAAAATTGTTGATGAGCAGACAGGGCGTATAATGGAAGGTCGGCGTTATTCGGACGGACTTCATCAGGCATTGGAAGCAAAGGAAAATGTTAAGGTAGAAGCCGCCACGCAAACTTATGCTACGATTACTCTGCAAAATTATTTCCGCATGTATTCCAAACTTGCAGGTATGACAGGTACAGCCGAAACGGAAGCAGGCGAGTTTTGGAGTATTTATAAACTTGAAGTTGTAAGTATTCCCACAAATAAGCCTGTAATTCGTGAGGATAGAAACGATTTGGTATATAAAACAAAACGCGAAAAATATGCGGCTGTTATAGATGAAATTGTTGCTTTAACGCAGGCAGGCAGGCCTGTTCTTGTCGGCACAACGTCTGTTGAAGTAAGTGAATTGCTTTCCCGTATGCTTACCGGACGCAAAATAAAACACAATGTTCTTAACGCCAAACTGCATAAAAAAGAAGCAGACATCGTTGCTCAGGCAGGGCTTTCGGGTGCGGTAACAATTGCCACGAACATGGCGGGACGCGGTACGGATATTAAACTTTCGCCCGAATCACGTGAAGCCGGCGGCTTGGCAATTATAGGTACGGAACGTCATGAAAGCAGACGTGTGGACAGACAGTTGCGCGGTCGTTCGGGGCGTCAGGGCGATCCGGGCAGTTCGCAGTTTTTCGTGTCGCTCGAAGATAACCTTATGCGCTTGTTTGCCTCGCAGCGAATAGCGTCTATTATGGATAGGATGGGTTATAAAGAGGGAGATGTTATTCAGCACGGAATGGTTACCCGCAGTATTGAGCGGGCGCAAAAGAAAGTAGAAGAAAATCACTTTGGAATGCGTAAGCGGCTGCTTGAATATGATGATGTAATGAACACTCAGCGTGAGGCAGTTTACAAAAAACGCCGCCATGCTTTGTTTGGTGAACGTTTAAGTATTGACATTGCCAATATGATGTACGACACCATAGAAAATTATTATGGTGATTTCCGCGCTAATCGCGATTTTGGTGCATTTAACGACAGTCTGATTCGCACTTTCGGCATAGAAAGTTCTTTAAGTGAAGACAGATTGCTTGAAGGAAAAAGTGAAGACATTGTTGAAACACTCTACAAGTCCGTAGAAGCATCTTACAAACAAAAAAACGACAACATAGTAAAAGAGGCATATCCGATTATAAAAAATGTTTACGAAGTCAATGGTAGCCGCTTTGAAAATATAGTGTTGCCGATTTCCGATGGCAAAAAAACATTAAATATTCTTGCAAACATTCAGAAAGTTCTTAAATCAAGCGGCAAGGAAATAACCCTGTCAATTCAAAAGGGGCTTTCTCTTGCAGTTATTGATGATGCGTGGAAAGAACATTTGCGCGAGATGGACGATCTTAAACAGAACGTTCAAAATGCGTCTTATGAACAAAAAGATCCGCTGCTTATTTACAAATTTGAAGCGTTTGAACTTTTTAAAACGCTGATGATTGATATAAATAAAGACGTTAGCACGTTTTTATCGCTCGGCTCACTGCCAAGGCAGGAGCAGGGCGGCGGTGTGCGTGAAGGCAGGCAGGAGAGAACGGATATGAGTCGGATGCAGGCGGGACGCGATAATTCGCTCGGCGGCATAGAAGACCCTTCTGCAAGGCGTGGTGCAGGTGAACATTTGCAAACAAACGCAGGCGGCGCACCACAAAAACCGCAGCCTGTTCACGTAGAGAAAAAAGTCGGCCGCAATGACCCCTGTCCATGCGGTAGTGGTAAGAAATACAAGAACTGTCACGGTGCTAACGCATAATTCAATTTGGCGGTAACTATGTTTTTCGACCGACTTACCGCCAAAATGAAACGTAATACATGCAGAGAAAAATCTTCAAAATGAAGTAACATTGCACGATTTTTCAACCGGCTTACCGCCGGAATGAAACATACATAAAAATCTTCATTTCCACACAGACAAATAAAAACATCAAGCAAAATTTACAGGGGAAACATTCAAAGTGAAGTAGCGTGTGAGGTAGCGTAGCACAATTTTTCAACCGACTTACCGCCGGAATGAAACATACATAAAAATCTTCATTTCCACACAGACAAATAAAAACATCAAGCAAAATTTACAGAGAAAATATTCAAAGTGAAGTAACGTGTGAGGTAGCGTAGCACAATTTGTTTATATTTCAATTTGGCGGTAACTACTATTTTTTGTACCTTTACCGCCAAATTGAAGCTTATAATTATGAATAAAATTGTTGGCAGAAAAAAGGAAATAGATCTATTACAAAAAATAGTAAAATCGGGCGAGCCGGAATTTGTCGCTGTTTATGGACGGCGCAGAGTTGGCAAAACATTTTTAATTAAAGAGTTTTTCGAGAACAAATTTACTTTTTATTTTTCGGGAAGCGAAAACGCAGCAATGAAATTGCAATTGAAAAATTTTCAAATTGCTTTTCAGAATTATTTTAAGACAACTATACCGGTACCGAAAAATTGGACAATTGCATTTGAGGCTTTACGAGAAGGTATTAGTCACTCAAAAAAGGGGGCGAAAAAACAAGCGAAAAAACAGGCAAAAAAACAGGAAAAAAAAGTAATTTTTATTGACGAAATGCCATGGATTGAGACAAAGGGTTCAAATTTTATTCAGGCATTTGAATACTGGTGGAATACTTATGCTTCGTCAAATCCGGATATTTTACTTATTATTTGCGGCTCGTCAACATCCTGGATACTCAATAAAATCATAAAAAATCGAGGTGGTTTACATAATCGGGTTACTCGTAAAATTTTAGTTCAACCGTTTACATTAAAAGAATGTAAGGAATTTGCAATAAAGCAAAAAATGTTAATAGACACAAGTCAGATACTTGATTATTATATGATTTTAGGCGGTGTTCCATATTATTGGAAACAAATAGACAATTCAAAAGGGTTGCCGCAAAACATAGATAATCTTTTCTTTAATAACAATGCAACCCTTAAAGATGAATTTTCTGCAATTTTTAATTCTTTATTTAAGCATTCCGGAAAATACATTACGCTTGTAATTACACTTGGCAAAAAGCGTATGGGTCTTACAAGAGAAGAAATAGTAAATTTATCTGATTTATCCGACGGCGGTTCAATTACAAGAATGTTAGAAGAGATGGAACAATGTGGTTTTATTCGCTCTTATTACAGTTTTGGAAAAAAACAACGCAATAAAATCTTTCAACTAATAGATTTGTTTTCATTGTTTTATCTCAACTTTATTTACGGCAGAAAAAAGAATGACGGACAATATTGGACAAATAATTTCAGTACTTCAAAACATAACGCTTGGCGTGGTTATGCTTTTGAACAGGTATGTTTGTGGCATATACCGCAAATAAAACAGAAACTGGGTATTTTCGGCGTATCAACAAATTATTCTGCATGGAAAAGTGTAGAAAATTCCGCACAAATAGATCTTGTGATTGACAGAAATGACCAAATAATAAACCTTTGCGAAATGAAATATTCCAAAGATGAATATACCATTACAAAGAGTTACAATGATATTCTCAGCAAAAGATACAGGATATTCACAAGTGAAACAAAAACCCGCAAAACAGTTCACACAACAATGATTACAACCGTTGGAGTGAAACAGAATACATACAGTGGAAATATCCAAAGTGAAGTAACATTGCACGATTTGTTTGTGTTTTAATTTGGCGGTAACAATGTTTTTCAACCGACTTACCGCCAAAATGAGACGTAATACATACAGGGAAAAAGACGAATAAAAATCTAAAGCAAAATTTACAGAGGAAATATTCAAAGGAAAACAACCTTGCACAATTTGTTTGTATTTCAATTTGGCGGTAACGATGTTTTTCAACCGGCTTACCGCCAAAATGAGACGTAATACATACAAGGAAAAAGACGAATAAAAATCTAAAGCGAAATTTACAGAGGAAACATTCAAAATGAAGTAACGTAGCACGATTTTTCAACCGACTTACCGCCAAAATGAAAAGTGATATAAAAAAACATTGCAAAAAATTTTTTATCTTTACACAATAAGCAAACATTAAAAGCAGCAAAGCATAATTAACAATGGACTATACAGAAAATATAAAAGCACTTTCCGACAGAATAAAGGGCTTGAGGAGGTATCTTTGACGTTGATAAACGTAAAACTTTTATATCAGAACAGGAAAAAATCTCACAGCAGCCCGACTTTTGGGACAATCCCAAAGAAGCCGAGCAAACGCTAAAAAAAATCACACGCGAAAAATCAGTCGTAACTTTGCACGACAACGCGCAAAAAGCCCTTGACGACACACAAACCCTTGTGGAACTTGAAGCGAGCGAAGAAGAAATTGAAGTCGCTCTTAAAGCCCTTGAAATCGCCGTTGAGCAGGCAGAATTTCGCAAAATGCTTTCGGAAGAAGAAGATCCGCTGTCTGCAACAATAACAATAAATTCCGGTGCGGGAGGCACTGAAAGCATGGACTGGGCGAACATGTTGCTGCGAATGTACACACGCTGGGCGGAAAGGCATGGCTACAAAGTAACAACAATTGATTATCAGGATGGAGAGGAAGCGGGCATAAAAAGCGCGACACTTGAAATAGAGGGCGAATACGCGTACGGCTATCTCAAAAGCGAAAGCGGTGTACACCGTCTTGTGCGCATAAGTCCGTTCGACAGCAACGCCCGCCGTCATACGTCATTCGCTTCTGTTTATGCGTATCCTGTGATAGACGATAATATCAACATAGAAATAAATCCCGCCGATATTACATGGGACACTTACCGCAGTAGCGGTCCGGGTGGGCAAAATGTAAATAAAGTGGAAACGGCAGTACGTTTGAAACACGCGCCGAGTGGTATTATTATTGAATGTCAGGTGACACGCTCGCAGTTGCAAAACCGTGAAAAAGCACTACAAATGTTGAAGTCACAACTCTACGAAATAGAGATGCGCAAAAAGCGTGAAAAAATCGCAGAAATAGAAGGCAGCAAAAAGAAAATAGAGTGGGGCAGTCAAATCCGTTCGTATGTGATGCAACCGTACCGTTTAGTGAAAGATTTACGTACAAATTACGAAACGTCAAACGTTCAGGAAGTAATGGATGGCGACCTTGACGAATTTATGAAATCCTACCTTATGGCGCAGTAAACGCAACAACCCCCGCAAAAAAAGCGTCGGACAACCCACGCCCAACCCCCGAAAGCACAACGCCATCAAGGCAGGCTTAACCCGCAATACCCATTTGTATAAAAAGTAACAATGCTACTCCTCAGACTCAGGTGCAGCATCAGACGGTGGAGCAATTCCTGCAATCTCGTCATCAACAAGAAATCTACCGCAATATTCACATGACAGTATTTTTTTGTGCATGCGAATTTCAATTTGACGCTGCGGAGGAATAACAGCAAAACAGCCGCCGCACGCGCCACGCTCCACACGAGCAACGGAAATACCATTGCGAGCGTTTTTGCGAATACGGTCATAAGTGAAAAGCCATTTTTCATCAATATTCTTGCGCAATTTATCAGACTTTGCTTTCAGTTCCTTTTCTTCATGATATGTTTCATCAACAATAGTAGAAAGTTCGGATTTTTTTGCAGCCAAATCTTTCTTCCGATCATAATACGCATCCTGAATTTCGGAAAGAGAAATTTCCTTCTTTTCAAGAGTGAAACTCGCTTCACGGATACGTTTTTCATGCAATTGAATTTCAAGCCCAAGAAATTCTATTTCCTTGTTCAGAGCGTCGTACTCACGATTATTTTTGACGCTGTCCAACTGCTTTTTGTACTTTGCTATTTGTGCTGTTTTTGCAATAATTTCCTCTTTGCGGGATGCAATATCTTCCTTAATTGCAGCAACATCATTTTCAGCACGCTCCAAACGAGCCTCAAAACGCTCAATATCGTTTTTGAGATCCTCCACTTCAAGAGGTAATTCACCCCGTAAAGTCTGCACCTCATCTATTTGAGAATCAACGACCTGTAAAGCATATAACGCTTTCATTCGTGCTTCAATATCTAAACCGATTTCTTCTTTTTTGGCGGAAGTTGCCTTTGCTTTTGTAGCCATATATTGATACTAAAAATAATACACTGTAGGCGTTTCTTTATCAGAAACAAGGGCGGCAAAGGTAGGAAAATTTTTTGTAAAAAACCGCAAAAGCGTTTGTTTTGCGAATTGTTCACTTTCAAAATGCCCAATATCAACAATCCAAAGCCCTTTTGCAGCAGCATCAAAAAAGTCGTGATAACGGACATCGCCGGTAATAAGTACATCCGCACCGAGCGAAAGTGCTTTGTCTGCAAGAAACGCGCCCGCGCCGCCGCAAAGCGCAACACGTTGAATATTGTCAGACGGAATATTACCGCTGTGGCGAATAATCGGCACTCTTGTCGTATCTTTCAGCAATTTCATCAATGCTTCGCCACTGTAAGAATTTTCGCACAATCCGAAAATGCCGGCGCCTGTTTCCTCAATAATAACAGCACTTTGTTCTTGACGAATTGTTTCCGTAGGTATTATCGGATGGCGATTTTTAAGTTTTAATGTGTCGGCAAGCATTTTGTTGACCCCATCCATAATATTGTCCAAATTCGTGTGCATTGCGTACCAGTTGATACTGTGTGCAAGCGATTTTTTCAGCATACTGCCGAGCAGTGTTGATGGGTCAATATGTCTGAGACCTCTGAAAATAGGGGGATGATGTGAGATTATGAGGTCTGCGCCGAGTGTGATTGCTTCTTCAACAACTTCGGGTTTGAGGTCAAAACAGATAAGCACTTTTTGTACAGGTGCGGCAACATTGCCGAGAATAAGACCTGAGTTATCGTAATGCTCTTGCAGCGATAACGGAGCCCAAGCTTCAAGTGTGGAAATAATATCCCTTATAATCATTTGTCAAAATTACGAAAAATCGCGTACTTTTGTGTTATGATTCTTTTTATAACATTTTTTCTGCTTGCGCTAACCGTTTCGTTTTACTGCTCGCTGCTCGAAAGCACGTTGCTTTCAACACCCGCCTCCTTTGCACAAGCATATAAGCAGGAAGCGATAGCCAAAATAAAAGAAAAAGGTTATCACAAAAAACTAAAACGCAAACTCATATCAGCCCTGTTGATGCAACGCTTTAAAGCCGAAACAGAGGGTCCTCTTTCTGCCATTCTCGCTCTTAACACGATAGCACATACTGTTGGAGCAGCAGGAGTTGGTGCGCAGGGAGCTATTATTTTTGGCGAAGCGTCGCTGGGTATAATATCGGGCGTTCTAACGGTTGCAATACTTATTTTAACTGAAATATTGCCAAAAACGATAGGCAATCGCTTTTGGCGCAGACTTGCACCGAAACTTGTACGCATAATTCTTGTAACGATGTGGATTTGTTACCCGCTGATATATTTGTCGAGAGCAATCTCATGGCTTATCACACGCGGACAGGAAAACACGCCCAGTGTGAGCCGTGAAGAAGTGTCAGCCCTTGTAAATATAGGCTCACAGGAAGGAACTCTTGAAGATGATGAAACACGGATGCTGAAAAGCATTCTTGCTCTTGACGACTTGCGGACGAGAGATATAATGACCCCGCGCACTGTCGCCGTAACGGCGAGTGAAGAAATGACCCTGCGGCAATTTTTCAAGCAAAAAAATTATTTGAAATACTCACGTATTCCGGTGTATGAAGCAGATAATCCCGAAGCAATAACAGGGTGGGTGTTGCTAAAACAAGTATTTGAACTGCTTGCGGAAGATAAATTTGATACGCGGTTAAAAGAAATCAGACGTCCTGTTTTGTGGACTTTTGAGCAGCAAAGAGTGTCGATTCTGTGGGATAAAATGCAGGAGACAAGTCCGGACGGGCGTAAAATCGTTCGTTCGGCACAAATGGCGGTAGTTCTTGATGAATACGGCAGTTTTGCAGGACTTGTGACAGTTGAAGATATTGTGGAAACAATGCTCGGTCAGGAGATTACCGATGAAAAAGACATCGTTCCCGATTTACAGGATTATGCCCGCAAAAAATACGCTAAATCCAAACATGCCCCCAAAAATCAAAACGCCGCTATTCCGGCAATACCCATCCTCAAAAATCAAAAAGAGAAATGAATATATCAGAATTAGGAGAATTTCCGCTAATAAAGCGGCTTACGAAAGACATACAAATCTACCATCCGAAAGAAACAATAGAAGGGGTCGGGGATGACGCCGCCATTCTTGCAATACCCGCAGCACAGACAGCAGCAACCAACGTGTCGCCCGATACCCCCACGCACAACAGCAACGCAACAATAGTACAACCAGCAGCAACCACCAACGCGCCGCCCAATCCCCCACCGCACAACAGCAACGCAACAGCAATACAAACAGCAGCAACCACCAACAAATCGCCCGATAAAGCAGGCAATCTACAAGTCGTCACCACAGACCTGCTTGTAGAAAACATCCACTTTGATTTAACATACGTCCCCCTGAAACATCTCGGTTACAAAGCCGTAGCGGTAAATCTGTCGGACGTATGTGCAATGAATGCAACGCCAAAGCAGATAACGGTAAGCATAGCCGTTTCAAGCCGTTTCACAGTGGAAGCACTTGAAGAACTTTACGCAGGTATAAAACTGTGCTGCAACAGATACAGGGTGGACTTTGTCGGCGGCGATACCACAAGCAGTACTGCGGGGCTTATAATATCGGTGACAGCACTCGGTACGGTATCCGCAAACGCCGTGACAAAACGTTCTACGGCAAAAGAAAACGATATAATTTGTGTCAGCGGTGATTTAGGTGCGGCTTATGCGGGACTGCAATTGTTGGAAAAAGAAAAGCGGCATTTTCTCGCAAATCCGAATATGCAGCCGGATTTCGAGGATTTTTCCTACGTGCTGGAACGTCAACTGAAACCGGAGCCGCGCACCGACATAATAGAACTGCTTGAAAAACTCAAAGTAGTACCGACAAGTATGATAGATATTTCGGACGGTCTGTCATCCGAAATCCTGCATATAGCCGAAGCATCACAAACAGGTGCGGCAATTTACGAAAGCAAAATTCCGATAGACCCCGAAACATACAAAGCACTGGAACCGTTTAACATTATGCCCCTGACAGCAGCCCTGAATGGCGGCGAAGACTATGAATTATTATTTACCGTAAGCCAAAACGATTATCCGAAAATAGAAACAATATTAGACAAAGTCAGACCCATAGGACACATAACAGAACAAGCCGCAGGCTGCAACCTCGTTCCGGACAACGGCACATTAATCCCGCTTTCGGCGCAAGGGTGGCAGTCATTCGGCAGTAATTAAACAGCAACACCCCGAATAACGGCACACAAATCCCGCTTTCGGCGCAAGGACGGCAGTCATTCGGTAATAATTAAACAGCAACACCCCGAACAACTGCGCACAAATTCGGCGCAAGGATGGCAGTCGTTCGGTGATAATTAAGCAGCAACACTCATTCACTCAGGCAAACGAAAAACAATGCGGATTTTAAAAAAAGTTTCACCACAAAAAGCGATAATACCTGTCGCAATAGCCGTAACCATAGCGGGCGTGGCAGTAACACTCAGCCTGTACGGTGAGCATTTTTTACTGCTCAAAAAAAACACAATTTTTCTATACACGTGGGACTTTTTGCATCAACACATCGCTCTGCCCGCAATGGAAGAATGGAAATGGACAGGCGTGTTCCAAACAGGAGGTTTGGTGCGCTACATCAATGCATTTCTCGCGCAATTTTACACAAACATTTGGACAGTCGAGGCAGTGCAAATCCCCCTTGCCACCTTATGGATATTTCTCTGGTATAAAATTTTGGGCGTTCCCCCGCTGCGCGGGGTCGGGCTTTCCGCTCCAATCTTTTCGCAACCCACCGCACAAAATCCGTCGCACGCGAAAAGGATTTCCGCTGCAATCCCTAACGCAGCGATACGCGCCGCATACACAGCAGCAATAATATTTACCGCCGCCGCCGCATATCTTTACACCGCCATAAGTCCCGCATTCCCGCTCGGCACAACAGCAGGCATACTGTTAAGCGCAGTACATCTGTACCACTTCAAAACAGCAAAAAAAATATACTCAAAAATAATAAGCGTAACAGTTAACACACTCGTTCTATATTATTTTGCAGGTATTCCATCGGTGTTTGTTTCTTTTATCGGAATTTTCGTTATTACAACAGCACGTATAATCGCACCGCTATTATCTTCAAATTATCGTGGTCAAAAACAAGCATCTTTTGCTACTAATATCTTCATAATAATAATCCTGCTGATGACATCCGCAGTCCCATATTTCGCCGCAAGATCGCTGTTTTTACAAAATCCGCGAACCGCTTACAATACGGATTTCTTTAAGCAGTTCAAAGAAAAATCAACAAACAGTCTCTACCACAAAAACGAAAAAATAGAATACGCATTATACAAAGACGGCTACGAAAAAGCCGTAGAACTGTGCAACGAAGCGTACAAAAAAACAGAAAGACCAAAAACGCCGCAACAACGTTATTCATTGCAGGAATTGGCACACTATACAAAAACAGCATTGTTGTTTAATGGCGAACTGTGCGATAAATTTCTGCAATATTATAATTTCCCCGCAATGCAATGGCTATTTCCTGTTTCATTTTCAAACAAAGCAATGGCAGATTTATTTTTCCGTTTGGGAGAATTGGGATACGCCAAACATACAGCAATAAACGAAATGGAAGAGCATGGATTAAGTGCGTACACAACGCGAATACTAAGTTCCGAAGCAACGGAAAAAGGATTACAAAAGGCGGCGGATGTTACAAGTCCTCCCGATATAATTATTTTGCAATTGCCGCAAGACGGAGGTCCTGCTGTTCGAGACGCAAAGGCGATGATATATTTGCTTTTTAAACAGATAGACAGTGCTACAGCGCAATTTAATGGCGTGCCGAAATTACCCCAATATATTCAAGAAGCCCTTTTAATAAACCACAACTACGGACAAAATCCAGCCGTATTACAAGAATTGAACAGATACGCAATATCAAATGAAACCATAAGAAAATACAAACAATTTTTGCAGGCATTGCAAGCATATCAGTATGGACAGACGAATCGGCAGCAGATAGCAACACGTTTCGCCGGAACTTACGCTTACTACTACTATTTTCAAACCGCCGAGTATCAACGGTGAGAAAACTTGCATTTGTTCTGCGGGAATGGAGTTTGGTAAAATGACGGCAATATTGCAATGAGAAAACTTGCGCTTGTTTTATGGGAATTGAGTTTAACGGAGTGGTGGCAATGTCAACGATGAGAAAACTTGCGCTTGCTTTATGGGAATTGATTTTAGTAAAATGATTGCAATATTAACAATGAAAAAACTTGCATTTACTTCATGGGAACTTTTTAGATAGAGAAAGAAAAAATTATTGCAACAACAAAATAAAAAAATATGTCAGCAAAAAATATTTTTATGGGTTTGATAATGGTCGTTGCTGCTGCGTGCGGAGTACGTGTACCACAGGAAGCAATGTTTGTAGATGAGTATCCGCCCATATTTCCGTTTTACGCCGACAGTATTATTATTCCGCCGAATATTGCGCCGCTGAACTTTATTTTGCCCGACAGCATGAGCGATGCGGTTGTTGTTATAAGTAACGTTGCTTTTGATACGGATGCGGCAGTGGTTGCTGCGACTGCCGCAATTGCTGTAACAGCAACAACTGCGACAACTACCGCAACAACAATTGCAGGAACAACCGCCGCAACTGAAACGACATTGGCAACTACTGCAACAACATCTGCCGCAACCACAGGAACAGGAACAGGAGCAGGAACAGGAACAGGAATAGGAACAGGAACAGGAACAGGAGCAGGAATAGGAACAGGAACAGGAACAGGAACAGGAACAGGAACAGGAACAGGAACAGGAACAGGAACAGGAACAGGAACAGGAACAGGAACAGGAACAGGAACAGGAACAGGAACAGGAACAGAGAAGACCGCAATAAGCCCGGCAACGCGCAAAACAGGCACAGCTGTTACTCCTGCGGCAGTCAGCATAAAAGGCAACGATATACGTATTCCCAAAAGAAAGTGGCACGCCCTTTGCGCACCATCTTCTGCAGCAAATTCCGCAATACAAACTGTGATTACTGTAACCGTTTATCACAACAACAAACAATATAAACCCCTGCACTGGTTTGTAAGTCCAGACAGCATTGACCCATATATTGTTTATCGCCTTGTTCTGCCTACCGACGGCGTATATCAAACAATATCACTAAATGAGCGCGAACTGTCAACTTTTAAAACTCGTCCTCTGATAAGCAATACGCTCACAAACGGCAATTGTTTCAATTGCCATTCATTTCAAAACCGCAACGGCAACAAAATGATTTTACAGATGCGAAATCCGCGCGGACTGTTTATAAAAGATGAAGACGGCGCACGTACAATAGTTCCGCCGTCAATAGCAAAAATACAATCAACAAGAAGCAATCTTGCAATCCCTGATGAAAACGTTGCACAGTCGGGCTTGCTGTACTCTTGCTGGCATCCGACGCAAAATTTAATTGTTTTTTCGGCGGGTGGACGTGTCCCGGTGTGTTTTTATATGCCTGCAAGCGAACAGTATTACTACAATCAAGCCGAAACAAATTCATGTCTGATAACCTACAACGGTCATCAATGGCAGGCAATAACGCACGATACAGCCGAATACTCCTATCCAACGTGGCATCCGAACGGACAAACATTATTTTTTGTCCGCAGCACCAAAAAGCCTGCTACGCCGTACCCCGACAGTCCGGAATGGCTCGCAGAATATTCGTTTGACTTGTGCTATATGCGTTACGATACAGCAACAATGACATTTGCGGATACAATTTACACTTTGATAAAAGCAGCAGATTTTGCGCAAGAAATGGCGTGGCAAAATAGCGATAACATCGGTGGATACAACGCCGACAATGAGAGTGTCGGTAGAACAACTGCGGACAATAGTAGCAGTGTTGGTAACAATAGTGCCGGTAGAATGGATGTTGGCAACAATGGCAGTGTCGGTAACAATAGTGTCGGTAGAACAACTGCTGGCAATGGTAGCAATGTCGGTAACAATAGTGTCGGTAGAACAACTGCGGGCAACAGCAACAGTGTCGGCAACAATAGTGTCGGCAGAACAACTGCTGGCAATGGGAGCAATGTTGGTAACAATAGTGCCGGTAAAACAGGCGGCACAATCAATAATTGGAGTGCCTACAACGGCAACAGCAAAACAGCAACTTTCAGCAATAACGGCATTTACGGGCAAACGCCACCATCGGGCGGCTCTTTCGGTGTTCCTCGCATAAGTCCGGATGGCAAATTCCTGATAGCGACTTATTCCCGCCATGCAGGTAACCCCATACGCGCATATTCTGTACTTGTTGGAGTACCGCTTGTGGAGCAATCTGTGCTGTTGCTATCCCATCCCGCATCATCAACATTACCTATGCCACTCTCACAGCAGTTCACATCATTATCTGCAAACGCACAAAGCACCGAAAAAGCCACCGTTGCAATATCCGCTACAACTGCCAGACCCGCTGTGTACGCCAAAACAGTTCCCCGTCTGCTCACAAAAATAACCGACCTGCAAGGGCATGGCGACAGTTGGGCATCTTTCAGTAGCAACGGCAAGTGGCTTATGTTCGTCAGCAAGCGCATTGATGGCTACTATACGCAAGTATGGTTTGCGTATGCGGGCATGGAACCAAATCAAACAAAAAATATTTCATCAAAACCCTTTCCACTCCCTCAAAAAACAGGTTATTACTATAAACAAACTTCAAAAGAATTTAATCTGCCGGAATTCACATCTATTCCCTCAAAAAACAGATTATTGCCATAAAGGCATTTAATTTATCGGAATTTACATCTGCAAATTTGTACATGACGCCTTAAATCGTTATATATTCTTACAATTCACAGGAAAATCAATCAAATCGCCACAATCACACAGATATTCAGTCACTTAAACGGATATAAAACTCAATCAAATATTGCCTGTTTCTGCGCAGGAAAGAGTTCGGTGAGGGGCATGTAATTGTGAAGAATGTCGGCATACAGTGGGACTACAAGCGGCAGGGTATGACGGTTGACGACGACCTTGTGGTTAAGGTGTTTGC
>JAIRNR010000103.1 GCA_031257915.1 Bacteroidales bacterium | reverse complement strand
TTTGCTGTCGGGTTTGCTGTTATGCTGAAGTTTTTGTTTGATGTTGATTTCAGTAATGCGGGTAATTCTTCGGCTACGCTTATTCCCGAGCCATTGCCGAGAGTGCCGTCTTCACGTATGTTTTGTGCGTACAGGTAACCATTGCCTCCGACACCGCCGCCTTCTGCCCATGTCGCTATCCACTGACTGTTTGTGTACGGTCGCGTTTTTAACTGTTTTGAAGGACTCGAAAAAGTTGTGAAAGTGGTTTTCCATAAACAGTCGCCGTTAACAGAAGAATGTTTTTGGGCGTAGCCTGTAACAAGAGAGTCTTTAATCTTTTGAAGAGGGTTTTCCATATAAAAGAAGCACGGATTGCCCGCACTGTCTATCTGAACTGACGGATAGTCCACCGTCCACTCAAACATCGGGGCTATTATCACTCCATCTTCATTCCATAACAATTCGCCGTTTAAATTTATCTTCTGACCCACTATGCTGTTCGATTTTTCGTCGCCGGTTGATTCCCGCCATGTATAATAGATGTGTTTGTTCACCTTGTCATACACTCCCGCCGGAAGAAATCGACGCCTACCGGGCTGGTTGCCTAATTTAAGACCCGATGGTCCGTTTGCGAAAGCAAGCACTCCGCTGCGGTTTATGTATGAGCAGTATGCGTCTTCATAACTGTCCCCGTCCGGATCGGCATACCAGCTTACTATTGCGCCGCGCTCCACAGGCAACACTTCCAAATCAGGAATAACACGTAATTTAAATCCGCCGGCGTCGTAAAGGACGGTATGTTCAAATACGGCTTCACCATTAGTGTTCATCTTTTGGGCGCAGATTGAAGTGTTCGAAAAAGGATCGGCACCCGACAGGTAAACAACAATAAACTGACTGTTGCCGCCATTAACGAGTGTAGTCGCATGACCCTCCGGAGACAGGTTGTTTACCCACAGCACTTCGCCGGCAGAAGATATGCGGGCGATTTTTGTTGTACTTGCGGTGGAAGAACCGGATAAATAATCCTGCTGCAGCCATGACAGTACCAGACTGCCGTTTTCAAGCACTATTGCGTTGCTTAAAGATATAACGTCGTGTCCATTCTTATCTGTTGAAACGCCTGTATCGCCCCACATTTGCACACCCGCTTTGTTTATTTTGTGAACAGTGAGGCTCATTTTCCCCCACGGAGTACCGAATGTGTCGTAGCGGCAGTCGACGATGTTCACGTATATGCAGTCTTCATCGTCGGTAAGAAGGTATTTATTTCGCAGCACTGTGTAAGTGAGGTTGGGAGTGTTGGCTACGGTGAGAGGCTCACTCCATGCGGGTGTTCCGTCTGAGTTGTAGCGCATAAGGACGTGTTTCCGTGAAAAAATCGTGTCTCCGTAAATTACGGTTCGCGACGGACGGTTGTAGTAAACAACGAAGCTGCCGTCGGAAAGCATGCGCGAATCCCAGTCGTACACCGCTTCTGCTGATATTTGGACATTTTCGGCTGGGTTGTCGGACCATTGGGCTATTGCCGGAGTTGCCGTTGCTGCTGCTATCGCCGTTATCAATAATAGTTTTTTCATCTGATTATAATTTGTTTTTAATGTGACATGTTGAACTTACAGTTGAAAGATGCGTCTATAGCCGAACTTGAACCGTGTATCGGATTTTTTATCTGTTCGATTTATGTTTGATGTATTGCTTGCGTGTTTGAATATGGGAAGTGTATATTTGAATGCGAGAGGTGCGTATTTGATTATATAAGATGTGTGCCTGAACGTGCGGGATGCAGGATTGAATACGAATGTTGTGTAGTGGCGATGGGAGTTGTGTATTTGAATACGCAGAGTGCGGGATTGAATACCGGTGGTGCTGATTCCGTTGTATGTTGCGTTGATGTGCGGGTATAAAATGAGGATTCGACGTGTGGCGTCAAATATTAGAAACTCTGCAAAATGCTGATTATTAGATAATGGGGGGGGGGGGGGGGTAAAGAATTTATTATCAGTGTGTTACGGGGTTTTAATACACTGCATAGACTACTGTTTACGTTCCGCTCAGGCGTACGTAAAAGTGCCGGTTGAAGACCTGTATTTTGTTTGGTATGTGGGAATGAAGGTATCACAATAACAATTATTTTAAATCGTGAAATCGCGCTAATTTACGAATTTTTTGGATAATTATTGGTATAAACTTTTTGAGCGATTATTTTCCGAATAAACAATCCGGCAAATGATGTTCTGAAAATATTGAGTCAATCAATAATAAGACAGGTGAAAAAACCTGCATCTCACCAAATCTTCCACTCAGCATTCCCGCAATGCCAGGCTTCCTCCAAATCCGTTTTATCGCGCAGTGTGTCCATAGGTCGCCAAAAACCATAATGACGATACGCGCAAAGATTATCATCGGCAGCAAGAGTTTCTAACGGCTCATTTTCAAAAGTCGTATTATCGCCGTCAATATAATTAAACACTTCCGGCTGCAAAACAAAAAAGCCGCCGTTTATCCAGCTACCGTCGCCTTTTGGTTTTTCTTTAAACGACAGCACATTGTTATTATTGTCGTCTAACTGAATAGCACCGAAACGTCCGCGCGGCTGCACAACAGTAACGGTAGCGAGTCTGTTATTTTCCTTATGTATTTTTATAAGTTTGTTAATATCAATATCAGCAACGCCATCGCCGTAAGTCAGCATAAACGGCTCGTTACCGATATATTTTTGAATACGTTTAATCCGCCCGCCTGTAAGCGTTTCCGCACCTGTATCCACAAGCGTAATTTTCCACGCTTCTGCATTGCTTTTGTGAATATGCATCGAATTGTCGGACAAATCAACAGTTAAATCCGCATTATGAAGATAATAATCCGCAAAATATTCTTTTATCATATAACCCTTATAGCCGCAACACACAACAAATTCATTATATCCGTAATGCGAATAAATTTTCATTATATGCCACAAAATAGGTTTGCCGCCGATTTCTACCATTGGCTTTGGACGCAGTCCTGTTTCCTCTGAAATGCGGGTTCCCATTCCCCCCGCTAATAATACTACTTTCATAATGATTATATTTTCATATTATCTGACTTCTTCAAAATCAATTTGCGAAGCTTCTTTATCAACCCTTACCACGCGGACAGTAACAGGCGACCCCATACGAAATATGCGTCCATGGCGTTTACCTTTCAAACAGTAATCCGCTTCGTTAAGTTCGTAGTGATCATCTTTGAGTGACCGCAGTGAAATCATTCCCTCACAGTAATTGGAATTAAGAGAAACATAAAGTCCCCAAGATGTAACGCCGGATACAATACCGTCAAAAATTTCGCCAACATGTCCCGCAATATATCTCGTCTGCATTTCTTTTATCCCCTTGCGTTCGGCGTCTATTGCGCTGCGTTCCATCTCACTGCAATGTTTACATTTTTCTTCAAGTGCGGTTTTATTACCTTTTGCAGATGTTGACTGCAACAGATATTTGTACAGAAGCCGATGTACAATAATATCGGGATAACGGCGGATAGGTGAGGTGAAATGTGTATAGTTTTTGAATGACAAACCGTAATGCCCAATATTATTTGTGGAGTACACTGCCTTTGCCATTGCACGCAGTGCTATTGCTTCCAGCATCGGCTCCTCAGCGCGTCCGCGTACTTCGTTAAAAATAGAGTTTAGATTTCTTCCCTTAAAACCAAGTGTTTTTACAAATGTAAAAAATGTAGCAAGTTTTTCTTTATCCGGCTCGTCATGAATACGGTAAACAAATAAGCGATTACCCGCATATTCAGCTACTTTTTTATTTGCAAGCAGCATAAATTCCTCAACAAGCCAGTGACTCTGGTCGCTGTCCTCAAGATATGCTTCTATAGGATTTCCGGATTTATCTAATTTAAAACGAACTTCATGAGAATGAAAATTAAACGCACCGTTTTTAAAACGTTTTTTGCGAATAATTGCCGCTAACCGATTTAATGTTAAAATATTTCTTTCGGCAATTCCCGTCGGTTTATTGCGCTCTATCACGCGCTGAACTTCGTTATATGTAAATCTCCTTTGCGAATGAATAACGCTTTTACAGATAAAAAACTTTTCTACTTCCGCATTTTCATTCATTGTACAAACAAAAGAAAAGGTGAGGCGGTCGGTGTCGGGCATTAACGAACAGATGTTATTGCTTAAACGTTCCGGCAACATGGGAATAACTCTGTTGGGCAGATACACGCTCGTTCCGCGTTTAAATGCTTCCGCATCAACCGCAGAGCCTGATTTGATAAAATGAGATACGTCTGCAATATGAACACCTATTTCATAACGTCCGTTGTCAAGTGGTCGTATGCTTAAAGCATCATCAAAATCTTTTGAGTCGGCAGGGTCTATTGTGCAGGTGAATACACCGCGAAAATCATATCGTTTTGATAATTCTTTTTGTGAAATATCTTCTTCTATCTTCTCTACTTCTTCAATTACTTCCGGAGGAAATTTTTTACGAAGTTTTTTCAGCGGATCTTGTTTGCGCTGTTCTGTTCTGCCTGTGGTTGAGTACCGCTTACCTGCATGTCGTCCGTTTCTATATTTCATACGATTATAAATTTCACATGCAAACGGTCGTCATTGCGGACTTGATTCGCTGTCTTTTTTTTCATGATTTTTATTTTCTATCGCCTTTGTACGCTCTATTTCATACTCGGCAAGTTCCATATCAACAAGTCCGTTATCAACAAGTAAATTATACCATTGAAATACTTTCTTGATATTGGAATCGTAAACTCGCTCCGAATCATAGTCCGGTAAAATTGCTGTGAAATCGGAGCGTAAATTTTTTTCGTTGATTTCAATTTTTTTGCCTTCGTTTTTTTCAAAAATCAAGCGAAAAATATCCGCAAGGGGTTTATCCTCTTTTTCCGTATAGATAGAAATATCAGATAGCGGACTTACGCGGTTTGTGTCAAAAAGCGGGAAGCGTTTTTTGTCAATAAGTGCTTCAACAATCGGCGTTTTGCCTTGCGAAAGAAGTTTAAAAATACCCGATTTTCCGGGAATGTGTACGATTTTGGACAGATCCATAAATATTTATTTTTTAATCAATGTGTCATTATTACAGTGTCGTTAAACTTTTTTATTTCGTCGCTTTGTTTACATAACAAAAACAGATGGTCGCCCTTTGCCAAAACAGTGTTGCCGTCAGGTACAAGATATTCTCCGCTGCGGCGTATCATTGAAATACGCACACCTTCGGGAAAATCCGTGTCTATAAGACGTTTGCCCACCCAGGGACTTTTTTCAAGCAACTCTATCTCTATCATATCGGTTTTATTGTCAAGCGATCTTCGTGCTATATGTTTGGGAAGTTTCAGTGCCACTCCAAGCCATTTTCCGACAAAAGGTATAGATGTTCCCTGAATAAGCATGGATATAAACGCTATGAAAAATACAATATGAAAGATAACAGATGCCTTTTCCACGCCCGCAATCATCGGATATGTCGCAAACACAATTGGTGCGGCACCGCGTAATCCTACCCATGAAACAAAAAATTTACTTTTAAAATTGAGTTTTGAAAATGCAAGACAAATAAATACACTTAGCGGACGTGCGACAATAATCATAAAAATAGAAACGGCAAAACCGATACCGACAACTTCCAATTCCTGAGATGGATATACTTGCAGTCCGAGTATAACAAACAGTATAACCTGCATAAGCCATGCAAAACCGTCAAAACTGCTTTCAATATTTTCTTTATGAACTATTTTATGATTTCCAAAATAAATGCCGGCAATATAAACAGCCAAAAATCCATTCCCGTCAATAAGTTCGGTAAAGGAATATGTGAAAAACACGAACGAAATAACGGCTACGGTAAAAAGTCCGATATACTGTGTTTTAATACGGTTAATCACTTTGGTGGATGCCCATCCCATAGCAAGACCGACACCGGCGCCAATAACTATATCACCTAAAAATTGCAACACAAAAGAAGCAAAACCAATGTCAGGATTTTTCCAAATTTCAATAAACAGCACCGTGAGTAAAAATGCAATGGGGTCGTTACTGCCGCTTTCAAATTCAAGAAGCGGACGTAAATTATGGCGCAGTGATAAACCTCGACCGCGCAAAATTGAAAATACGGCTGAAGCATCGGTAGAAGCAGTAACAGAGCCAAGCAACAATCCCTCAACAAGTGTAAAATCACTCACAAGCCATACAAAAACACCTGTTGCCATAGCAGTTACAAACGTACCGAATATTGACAGCGACGCACCCGCCCAAAGCACAGGACGCACCTGTTTCCACTTTGTATCCATGCCGCCCGACCACAGAATAAAACAGAGTGCGATTATACCAACGTACTGCACTAATTCCGGATTGTCAAAGTGTATGCCGCTTTCGGGTTTTCCTGAAATCCATGTAAAAAGACCTTCACTGCCTGCAAGAATACCAACTGCGAGAAACAACAACAATGCAGGCACACCTGTTTTTTGCGACCCCTGCCCTGCAAGTACGCCGAAAAAAAGCAACACCGAGCCGATGAGTAATATATTTTGTGGTGTGATAGACACTGCCACAAAGATAAGCAAATTATGGATTTTACTATTTTTATCAACCTCAAATTATAAGTTTTCCCTGTAAATTCTCTTCCCCCAATTTTTATTCGTCTGTGTGTAATTAAAAAATTTCATGGATATTTTCTAATAGAATTTTCAATGTTTTCACAATAACCACCGACTTTCACAGCCGCCCCGCCCGCGACAGCCCTGTAAAGAGTGTATTTTCACAATAACCACCGACTTTCACAGCCGCCCCGCCCGCGACAGCCCTGTAAGGAGTATGTTTTCACGATAACCACCGACTTTCACAGCCACCCCGCCCGCGACAACCCTGTAAAGAGTATGTTTTCACAATAACCACCGACAATGGAAAAAAATTTCAAAACACGAGCAAATAGAAAAAGAACTTATATAACAAATAAAATTATTATGAAAAAAACAGTAAATTCGCAGAAAAAACATCTGCAAGCAAAACAAAATGCTATACATAGTTCCAACGCCGATAGGAAATTTAAAAGACATAACTTTACGCGCACTTGAAACACTAAAAAGCGTGGGACTTATTTTATGTGAGGACACCCGCACAAGCAGTGTTTTACTGAAACACTACGATATTCACACACCGCTAAAATCATACCACCTGTTTAATGAGCATCAAATAACGGCGGAAATAGCGGACAAGTTACAGAACAACATGTCCAATGCCGAACTTCCCGAGCACACAGAACACACAGAACACACAGAACACACAGAACACACAGAACACACAAAGCACACAAAGCACACAGAACACGCCAAGCACATAGAACACAAAGAACACGCCAAGCACACAGAACACGCCAAGCACATAGAACACAAAGAACACGCCAAGCACACAGAACACAAAGAACACAAAGAACACACAAAGCACACAGAACACACAGAACACACAAAGCACCCATCAAGCACCGACATAGCACTAATCACAGACGCCGGTACGCCGGCAATTTCCGACCCTGGTTTTTTGCTCGTCAGAGCATGCATGGAGAGAGGCATTAAAGTAGAATGTTTACCCGGTGCAACAGCAATAATCCCGGCACTTGTGCAAAGCGGACTTCCATGTGACCGCTTTGTTTTTGAGGGCTTTTTACCCCGTCAAAAAGGCAGGCAAACGCGATTAAAACAGTTAGCACAGGAAACCCGCACATGGGCGTTTTACGAAAGTCCGTTTCGGCTTGCAAAAACCCTTACGCAACTTATGGAGTTTTTGGGACAAAACAGAAAAGCCTGTGTGTGCAGAGAAATTTCAAAGTTGCACGGTGAAACAAAACGCGGCACACTTCAAGAACTTGCAGTGTATTATGAGCAACATCCGCCGAAAGGTGAAGTAGTAGTAGTTATAGATGGGCAATTCTCGTAATATCATAACAAAACATAAAAAAGTTTTTGAAAATTATTTTTTCATGACTTTTTTACAAGTAGTCAATGTGCTTATCGGCATAATACTTTTTCCGTATCTTATCCGTACGCTTGGCAAAGACGCTTATGGTACATTTGTTTTTATTGCGTCCAACGTAAACATTTTGGGACTTTTTGTAACATTCGGTTTTGATTTCCCTGCGTTAAAAAAAATCTCTCTTAATCCCGATAGTAAAGAAATAAAAAGTAAAACCGTTTCGGAAGTGATGACGGCAAAACTTATTTTATTTACAGCGGGAGCAATACTGCTTGCCGCAATTATTCCGATAATACCATTTTTAAAGGAAAATATGTTGATATACGCAATAGTATATGTTATGTCGCTTGGGCAAATTCTTATGCCGTACTGGTATTTTCAGGGAATCCAAAAAATAAAATTTGTAACGTATGTAAATATTGTTTTTCGCCTTGCAAGTATTCCGTTAATTTTTATTTTCGTAAAAACACCGCAGGACTTGCTTATCTATACAATATTGATTTCGGTGGCACCGTTTTGCGGTGGTATATTTACACAAATATATTTACAGTATAAAGAACATCTTTCGGTGCAATTTGTAAAACCGTCAAAACAACTTTTTAAAGAGGCGCTTCCGTTTTTTTATACATTAGCGTTAGGTACGATAAAACAGGAATTTTTAACATTTTTTATAGGTACATTTTTTTCAATGGATAAAGTTGCAATTTACGATTTGGCAAATAAAATCATTTCCGCGCCGCGAGTGTTAACCAATAGAATAAATGCGGCAATATTTCCCGATATGGTAAAAAAAGCAACACCCGCGAACATAAAAAAAGTATTTCGTTACGAAAAATGGATTGGCATTGCAATAACAATCCTTGTTGCTGCGCTTGGTTATCCGGCAGTACTGTTATTCGGTGGACGCTCAATGTTAGATGCATTTCCGATGGCAGTAATTTTAAGTGCAACAATTTTTCTTTGGCTTATTGTCGGGTGCTATATCAATTTTGTTTTTGTACCGCAAAACAAATACTATCTCGTAACAAAAAATCAACTTACGGCACTTGTTTCATTTATTGTAATGAGTGGATTAGTGCTTGTAATATATCCGAATATGTTGCTGTTGGTAATCGCATTCACATTATCGCATGTAGCAGAGTGGATATATTGTTATACCGTAACAAAAAAACAAAAACTCCTTGAATAAATGCCTGCCGTATCTGTAATCACACCGGTTTATAACACCGCACCTTTTATTGAACGTTGTGTTCGTTCGCTTATGGAGCAAACATTTCAGGATATAGAGTATATTTTTGTAGATGATAATACGCCTGACAACAGTATTGAAATTTTGCAAACAGTTCTGAAAGAATATCCCGACCGCAACGTACAAATAATTACCCACAACACAAACAAAGGGCTTGCTGCAGCACGCCGCACAGGTATAGACAATGCAAAAGGCGACTATATTCTTATGTGCGACAGTGATGATTACGTTGAACATAATATGGTGCTGTTGTTGTATGAGAAAGCCGTAAAAGAAAATGCCGATATTGCTGTGTGCGATATGTATGATGAGTACGGTGATTATAGAATTTTGTGCGAAGATTTAGTTGTAGATAACAGAGTGGAGAATTTCAAAAACCTGCTTGTTCATGAAAAAACACAAGCATCTTTAGTCAATAAATTAGTGCGTAAACATTTGTTTGATAACCCTGAAACGATTGTGCCGCAGGGGGTGAGTTATCTTGAAGATTTTTTTGTAACATTGCGTCTGTATTATTTTGCAAATATAATTGTTAAAGTAAATGTTCCGCTATACCATTACGTTAAATACAACACAAATGCTATAACAAGAAATGTGACGGAAAGACATTTTCAGGATGCAATAATTTTTTATAAAACGTTAAAAGAATTTTTGGCTTCGCAAAGCAACATGCAAAACCATACACTCACTGCACAAACCATGCATGAGATAATAACTGCACTTGAAGTACAGACAAAATTGCGTTTATTATGGGGTGTGCGAAATGCAAAATTACGTTATAAATATTCGGCAATATTTTCCGAAAGCGAAAAGCAATTACGAAAAACAGTTAAGTTATCCGATAAACTAATGCTATATTTTTCGCGCAGCAACGACTTATACGGAATAACATCCCTGTTAAAATATGCAATGGAAATAAAACATCGCCTGTCATCACAGGCATGACCCGCAACCATCATCACAGGCAATGACCCGCAACCATCATCACAGGCAGTGACCCGCAACGGTCATCACAGGCATGACCCGCAACGGTCATCACAGGCAATGACCCGCAACCATCATCACAGGCAATGACCCGCAACCATCATCACAGGCATGACCCGCAACCATCATCACAGGCAATGACCCGCAACCGTCATCACAGGCATGACCCGCAACCGTCATTACAGGCATGACCCGCAACCATCATCACAGGCAATGACCCGCAACCATCATCACAGGCATGACCCGCAACCACGTAAAATTACAGTTTAGGACCAAATTCAACAAGTGCCGCTCCCTGTTCGTTGTCTGTAAAGTTTGTAAAATTGTCGATAAACTTTTGTGCTAAATTACGGGCGGAAGCATCCCATTCTGCCGGATTTGCCCAGTACGTACGCGGGTTTAGCAATTTGCTGTCAACACCACTAACTGCTTTTGGAACTTCAAGATTGAAAACGGGAATTGTTTCCGTTTCGGTTTTATCAAGTGAGCCGTCAAGAATAGCGTTAATAATAGCGCGTGTAGATGGAATATCTATACGTTTTCCGACACCGTAGGGTCCTCCTATCCAGCCGGTATTAACCAAATAAGCTGTTGAGCCGTATTTGTCCATTTTACGCACTAATTCACGAGCATATTCAGTTGGGTGTAAAAGCAGGAATGCCGCACCGAAGCAAGCCGAAAACGTTGGAGTAGGCTCTTTAACGCCGCGCTCGGTACCGGCGACTTTTGCCGTATATCCACTCAAAAATTGATATTGCGTTTGGCCATGATTAAGACGGGCAACAGGAGGTAAAACACCGAAAGCGTCGGCTGTTAGGAAAATAACTTTGCTCGGATGTCCGCCTTTTGAAACAGGTTTAACAATATTTTGGATATGATAAATCGGATAGGATACGCGAGTATTTTCGGTTTTTGCCGCAGAAGCAAAATCAATTGCGCCTGTTTTTTCGTCAAAAACAACATTTTCAAGAAGTGAATCGCGTTTAATAGCACCGTAAATATCAGGCTCATTTTCTTTGCTCAAATTGATACATTTTGCATAACATCCGCCCTCAAAATTGAAAACGCTTTCATCATCCCAACCATGTTCGTCATCGCCGATAAGTTTGCGGTGAGGGTCGGTAGAAAGCGTTGTTTTGCCCGTACCCGAAAGACCGAAAAATATTGCGGTGTCGCCATTTACACCTTGATTTGCCGAACAGTGCATAGAGGCAATGCCGGCAAGGGGTAAAAAGTAGTTCATAACGGAGAACAGACCTTTTTTCATCTCGCCGCCATACCATGTACCGCCGATAACGGCGCGTTTTTTAGCAAGATGAAACGCAACAAATACTTCGCTGTTCATTTTTTCCGCCTCGTAATCGGGATATGTTGATTTGCAAGCATTAAGTAAAACAAAATCGGGTTTAAAGTTAATCAGTTCCTGCTCTGACGGACGAATAAACATATTTTTTACAAAATGCGCCTGCCACGCAACTTCCGTAATTACGCGAATACAAATACGTGTATTTTCGTTCGCGCCCACGTAACCGTCCTGAACATAAAGTTTTTTACCGGACAGTTGTTTTGTGCCTGTACCATAAAGTTTTTCCCATAATTCGGGACTGATTGGCTTGTTGTCTGACGATTTTTTGCCTGCGGGATTTGCCCACCAAACATGTTTTTCTTCTTCCGATCCCGATTCTTTTACAATGTATTTATCTTTTGGAGAACGACCTGTAAAAATACCGGTATCAACGGTAATAGCACCCATATCGGTAATAAAACCTTTATCGTACCCCGTTAGCGAAGGGTTTGTTTCGTGTGTAAAAAGTTCCTCATAAGAGAGATTGTAGTAGATTGTTTCTACATTATCAATGCCGTAAGAGGCAAGATCTTTTTTGATATTTTCAGTATTATTCATAGTTTGATATTTTTAATTATTTTTTGCAGTTGTGCATAAACACCTGATTATCTGTCTGTCCGACGAAAAGGCATACTTGCCGAAAAAACGTTCTGCCGAAAGACCTGCAAAGGTACGATTAAGTCAGAGAAAATGCAAATTTATTGCATTTTTCTGACGGAGTACCTTCATGAGCGAAGCGAATAAAGATACGATTAAGTTAGATAAAATGAAAACTTGTTTCATTTTTCTGACGGAGTACCTTCATGAGCGAAGCGAATAAAGGTACGATTAAGTTAGATAAAATGAAAACTTGTTTTCATTTTTCTGGCGGAGTACCTTATTAATTTACCACTATTTTATATCTGACTATGCCGTTTTTGCCGCGCAACAGCATTATGTACGCGCCACTAACGTCCGGTGCTGTGAATCCTTTGCTGATTTCTGCTGCATGCTTCTCCC
>JAIRNR010000094.1 GCA_031257915.1 Bacteroidales bacterium | reverse complement strand
CTGTCACACTGCAACGCTATATACGCTGCAAGGGCTTAAAGTATGGGAAAAGCATGCAGCAGAAATCAGCAAAGGATTCACAGCACCGGACGTTAGTGGCGCGTACATAATGCTGTTGCGCGGCAAAAACGGCATAGTCAGATATAAAATAGTGGTAAATTAAATTGGTAATAAGAAAAAAATATTTGCTGTTTTGAAATGGTGCCTTTGGTGCCTTATCTTAATATCTCTCGCAATCATAGTTGTTGAGTTATGTTCAAGATACCTTTTTCACGAAGAACCGAGTTGTTCTTCATTCTTCTCAACTATTGCCGGTTCTGTGGTCGCTTTTCTGTTGTGCATTATTTTGAATAAATATCGACGGAAGAAATAACGTATTTAATTTATATAAAACGTATTTAATTTATAATAAATTTCCGCAAAGATACCTTTAAAACTGCACGACTGTTGCAATCTCTTTACGGTGCGCGGCAGGCACTGTTGTCAGCAGGTCGTATTTCTGTCCGTCCGCCATAATGTAGTCGCCGTTGAGAAGTACAGGGCTTTGAACGGCAAGAGTAACAAAATTGTCGTATGTAACGAGCATTACAGGCAAATGCAGAATTTCGCGTACAAGCAGTCCAAGCATAATCATTCTGTCGCGCTCATCTCCGCCTTTTGCCGCAATCATTTCTTCGGGAAAAAGATACTTGGCGGTCAGTCTTGCCTGCCGTTTGCCTGCATCCGGAAACTGAGTATAAACGAATTGTTGCAGTGAAGCAAGCGTTTGCGTATCGCCCAATTTTGCACGCAGGGTTTTTGATACTAACACACCAAGCCCGCTTTGCGTATATACTCCTGTCTGACTGTTTGGAAATGCTTTGTAGAGCGCGGAAAGCCGTCCGTCATATACAAGATTGTTGCCTGATTTTTCGTAAATATGCGGCAGTTTGCATTTTGACGCATCCCAGTGAAGCGTGACAGGAAACATTGCCGCAGCATTTGTGAAATCGTAAGTATATAATTTAATACCTTTCTGTTTTGCAGATATTTTTTCAAGCAGGTAATAATTTTTTTCGTCAAGTGTAAGAGCAGGATAATCATACACTTTCTCATAAAAAGGATATAGCAGAGTAAGTACCGCCCCTTTGGCTTCACCTTTACGTGCAAGGCGAATATCGTAACCGCACTGATTAAGCATAAAGCAACTGAAAACCGTTCGTGTTGCACCTGTTTTATCTTTCGGATAAAGTACTTCCGCAAGAGCGTCTGTCAGTTCACAAACGGAAATATCCGATAAACCCAACCTGTTACGAAAACCAATAAGCTGATACAACAGAACTTTATACGGAGAATCGGAAAGACGTGTCCAAAAACGCGAAACAGACTTTTCACCAATACTTCTGCCCATACCCATTTGCGTAATTGCCTTGTCAAAAAGAAATTGAAACTTTACCCCATAAAGAACCACTGTTGCAGATTCTATTTTTATAAGTGCGTCTATTGCTTCCTGTTCGGACTCCGGAGTATATTCCGCGGGATCTTCATTTTCAAAAGTGTGAATCTTTTCTGCCGTAATACAGGGAATTTCGCCTGTATTCAGTATTGCTTCAAGTGTGCGAACGTTATCAAATACAGGCGACGGTATTGCAGTTAATGTATATTCCGTCCATTTTTTATCGTAAAGTGCTTTTGCAAATTCGGCATTATTCTGACGCATTTGGTCGGAAAAATTTCCTGTAATATTTGCCTTGATATTTGTGTTAAACCACCCTGTTGCCTCTTCCTTTGCCTGCCGTAATCCCTGTTTTGTCTTCTCCACTGCCTCTTTAGTTGTCTGCTTTGCTTTTTCGTACGTCTGTTCGCCGTAATCCTTAATATCTTCAACTGCGTCTTTTGCCGCCCTTTTCGCATCCTCAATATTTTTTTCAAGCAAAGCCGGTTCTTTTTCGGCAGTAGCCGTATCGGCACGGCTTTCTGCGGCTTTACACGGACTGAATACACATAACGAACAAATGAGCAGTGAAATAATGCCGAAGTATTCTTTCATACGTTCAAAAAAACCGGGATCTTTTTTATCGGGACTCGGTTTCATCATTTCCATATCTTTACTCTTAATAAGTAACTCTTTTTCCTCTTTTGACAAGTGTTTCGGAATCCAGACGTTTACGTTCACAATCATATCGCCGCGCGGATGGTAGCCCTGAATATCGGGCAATCCCTTACCTCTTAACCGCAATAACTTTCCTGCAGGCGTACCCGCATCTATTTTAATTCTTGCCTTGCCGTCCAATACAGGCACATCCACTGTTACTCCAAGCGCGGCATCGGCAAAACTTATTTCCAAATCGTAGTGCAAATTACGTCCGTCCCTTTTAAAAAGTGCGTGCGGAATTTCACTTATACGTACTATTAAATCACCGGAGATTCCACCACGCCGTGCGGCATTACCTTTGCCTTGCAGCGAAAGTTCCATACTGTCCGCGACACCTGCCGGTATTCGGATTGATACGGTTTCCTCACCTGTTACAGTACCATTGCCGTTACATTCTTTACATTTGTCCGTGATAATTTCGCCGCTACCGCCGCAATTAGAACAGATTGCCGTCTGCTGCACCACCCCGAACATTGATTGCATTGTTTGCACTACCTGCCCCTGTCCGCGGCAAACAGGACATTCTTTGTGCGCATTGCCGTTATGTTCTCCCGTACCGTAACAGGACTTGCAGGGAACCTGCTTTTTTATTTTTATTTTTTTCTCTACACCCTTTGCAATATCTTCAAGAGTAAGTTGTAAATTTATTCGTAAATCGGTACCGCGTTGAATAATTTTGCGGCGTGTGCCGCCGCTTCTGCTGCGGAAACCTGATGTAAAGTTGCCAAAACCGAACTCCGTAAATAAATCGCCAAAATGCGACATTATATCCTCGTAGTTTGAAAATCCCTGAAATCCGCCGCCTGCCGCACCGCTCATACCGGCGTGTCCGAACTTGTCGTAACGTGCGCGTTTATTAGGATCGCTCAAAATTTCATACGCTTCCGCTGCTTCTTTAAATTTTTCCTCTGCCTGTTTATTGTCGGGATTGCGGTCGGGATGGTACTGTAAAGCAAGTTTTCTGTATGCTTTCTTTAATTCATCGGCATTTGCCGTTTTGCTAACGCCGAGAACTTCGTAATAATCTCTTTTTTCTGCCATGATTTTAATTTTACTGTTCTCCGACAACTACTTTCGCGTAACGTATAATTTTACCGTGCATTTTGTAACCCTTTTGAACAACATCAATTACAATTCCCGCCTTATCGTTGCATGGTGCCGGTATTCGTGCAACTGCCTCACTGATTTCTTCGTTGAACGGTTTATCAATAACGTCAAGAGATTCAACACCTCTTGCCGCAAGAATTTTCAAAAATTTTTGATAGATAAGTTCTATTCCCTCACGCGCATCTTCATCTAATACTTTTATTGCACGTTCCAAATCGTCAACAACAGGAAGAAATGCAAGAATTGTGTCTTCTGCGGCAACGGCGATAAATTCTAATTTTTCTTTTGACGTGCGGCGGCGAAAATTATCAAATTCTGCTGCAAGACGTAAATATTTATCTTTTGTTTCATTTAACTGCTGCTCAAGAGATGGCTCCTGTGCCGGCTCTTCCGTCTGTTCCGATATTGATGTATTTGTTTCCTCGTTTTCCTGTGCATCGCTGCCGCACACCTGTTGTTCCTCTGTCTGTTCGTTTAAGATTTCTTCATTCATACTGACTGCTGCATTTTAATATTATGTTTGACAGCAAAGATATAATCAAATACGATACCAACTATATGCAAAATGTCAAATTGGCAGAATATGTATTATCTGTTTTTCCGGCGTTTTACATCGTTGAACTGATAAAATTTATATCCATAAGTGAATGCCAGATAATCGGCGACAGGGAAATGTGCGGATACAGACGCGCCTGCAAAGTGCCTGTTGGTCTTACCCATGTAAATACGAAAACCTATTTTTTCATAAACAGAGGGATTCTTTCTAAGAGTGCCTTTAACATCACCGTTCTCGTCCGGATGCTCTTGTGCAAGATCATATTTATCGGCAATACCGTCGTGCGGTCCTTTGTACATATATCCGCCCACTCCTATATGAAAAGCGAAACGTCCGAAAGCGAGTTCGAGAAAACCGTACAGAGAACTTGTGTACAACGTCTTGGGCATATTACTATATACATTTCTTGCTGCTTCCTTACGAGGAAATGTACTGCTTCCTCCGCCGTCAAGAAGTCCTGATTCGGATGAATTATCTTCAGCAACACGGGAAATAGCCGGTGCTTTATTCCACTGGCTTACAAGAACCGCTTCACGCGAGGGCGCAAGGAAATTCGCCAAACGATACTCGAACTCAATGCCTGCATTAAGAATAGAAATTACATTGCGCATATAGCCGACAGAAAAACCTGTCTTAAAATAGTAACAATCATCGTAACGCGACCAAAGCCATCCCGGACTTACAGCAAAGAATAAATTATTTTTCGCTGTAAATTTTTGTATAATATCGCTTTTGTGCTTTGTAATATTTTTATTAAAATGGTAACGTACACCGGCAATTCCCTGAATTTCATTCATACCGAAATTAGGCATATTCATATTTGCATTGCTTATGTGCAAAAAATTTGCATTAAGACAAAGATCAATTTGCGGTGTTAACTCGAAGTCAAATCCCATTTGGAAATTTATGTACGGATTAACGTAAAGTGATATTAATTTATTTTCGGGAAATTCGTCCATCGGCTCACCATCTACTATAAAATCCGACGGTTCTTTCCCTTCAGGATGCCAAACCTTACCTTTACCGTAAATAGACGTAAAAGTAGTTATACCCATACCGAGCTGATAATGCCATTTAAACCATTTCGCCTTTATAATATTACCTTGCAGATAGCCGAAAACAGCAATATTTTTGCCGAGAATTTTATTTGTAGCAGTGCGAATATTTTCAGGATCCGAAAAATCCGTATAATCCGTATATCTAAGTGCTATTCCTATAATAGGATAATTAAGTGATTTTTCCCATTGCTGCAAACCGCGTGTTTGCATACCAAAACGCGCTTCAATAGAGCCAAAATAGAGATCTTTAAGATAAACAGCAGACTGTGGATGGTATATCACCGAGCCGTAGCGAAGACCACCCTCTATAAAATAATCTGCATTTTTAAACGAATAAAGATTTTCGGATTTAACACTTTTTGCATTAGCAAACGTAATTGGAATTACAGATAACCATGACAACAGCAAGGTGTTAATGAGCTTTAATGTACAGTTTAGTTTCATTTTTCAGTTTTATATATTATGATTATTTTAAAACGGCATAACGCCTGTCTATCTATCCATAATTGCCGCACTACCCTCAAATACTTTTATTGCAGGTCCTTCGAGGATTATGTCTTTCGCGCCATTGCCGTCAAGTGTAAAATAAATTTTCAGTTTCGCTGTTTTTGTTTCAACATTTATTCCATACGTCCCGCTGCCTTCCTCAACCACTGCCGCAATTGCCGCAGCCACCGCGCCGGTACCGCATGAGTCGGTTTCATCTTCCACTCCACGCTCATACGTGCGTAAACGGATACTGTCGCTACTTATACGTTCTGCAAAATCAACATTTACACCTTCCGAAAATTGTTTGTCGTTACGAATTTTTCTGCCGTTTTCCACAACGTTGCAAATATCTAATGATTGCGTAAAAACAACTCCGTGCGGAACACCCGTATCAAGTACCGTAAGCATATTCCCGCAAGAGTTACACTTATTTATTGATTGTACGCTACGCATGGAGATTTGTATTCGTTTTTCGGAATATACTGCCGCTTCATGCCTGCCGTCCCCTGCGATAAATGTTACACGCGCAATATTTTCACATTGTTTTGACAGTCCCAAATGATGGGCAAACAAAGCGAAACAACGCCCGCCGTTGCCGCAGAACAGGGCAATACTGCCGTCTGCGTTATAGTAGCGCATTTGCAGTACTGCAACACTTGCGGCATCTGCATTATCCGCTCCGATACTGCCCGCACTGCCGTTCATGCCGCTGCCTGCGCCATATTCCAACAATATAAGTCCGTCGGCACCAACACCGTATTTACGATGACAAATAGCGGCAATATCGGAAGCAGAAAGCGAGTTTAACTCTCCGCTGCGATTGTCAAGCATAACGAAATCGTTACCTGCACCCTGATATTTATAAAATACAATTTTATTCAACAGACAATTTCTGTAATGGTTCAATATCTAACTTTTCTTCCAACAGATACGGAGTGTTTTTGTAATACATTATTATTTGTTTTTCGCCGTACTTTTCAAAACGCAGAGGGTCGAACTGCTTTATACCAAAGAGTAAGATTTTCTTCTGCGAAAGTGATAAATGGTATCCCAAAAAGTTTTTATCGGGATTCCAAAATTCAACTCTGACTTTCGTTCCGCCAATAGTAAAATCATTTGTAAATCCTGCCCGAGAGGGTTTTTGCGCCGCTGTTTTGCTTTGCACTGCCGGTTGCCATTCCCTGTGTTCTGTGTATTCCGTGCGTTCCGTATATGTATTTTCAGGTTTGTTCTTTGCACGCTTTGATATATTTTTAACTCGCTTCACCGGTTCTTCTTTCGGGGCAATATCTCTTTCAATAAAAACAGTGTCGTCAATAATTTCGGGTGTGTCCGTTATTTCAAATGTAACATCTTCAACAAAAGAATTTTCAGGCACTTTAAGTGAAAGGGGCGAGATGCCGGTTACATCCGTTTTATCTTCTCCTCTTATCCACAAAAAAGCTACCGTCACGAGCAACATCAATGCCGCTCCTGAAATAATAAGCGCAAGACCAACTTTATTCTTCATATTTTCACAAAGATACACAGAATTTATTATAAGTATTTTATATTCTTATTGTAAATGTAATTTTTTAAATAAATAGGCACAGGGCAGTTCGCCCGAAAGTTCAACAATAATGCTGTCTTGCCTGATATAGTACGCTTTTGGGAAAGTGTTGGTTAATTTTAACAGTTCCTTTGCGTAGTTCCTTATCGGGAAATTCGGTTTAAAAATTTCTGTAAATGCTTCTTCAATAATTGTATCACCTAAAGCCAGGGCGATAATATTGTCGGCAATATTAGTTTCCTTATACTCTTTTAAATTGGCAATAGAGTTAAGGCAATGAGGGCAATTATACGAGAAAGCAAATATGAAATAAGTACTGTCTTTTGAGATATTTACAATATCTTTCAGTGCGCTGTCTTTTATTGATATAATCCTGTTTTCATTATTTTTATTAACATATTGATAATTATAGCCTGATATAAAAGCAATCGTACACATGGCAAAGAAAATAACCGCGATGATAAATTTAATAGTACTGTTTAATTCTTTAGTCTGCGCTCTACCGAACACCCAAATAAAAACAAGCATATAAGTAAGTACTGCATTGCGAATAAAAATAAATATCGGAGATGTATTTAGAATAGATATATTTCCAAAGCAACCACAATCTTTTATATCCATAAATATGAGACCGTAGGCATAAATAATAGTAAAAAATGTAAGCAATAGTATTCCAATTGATGATGTCTGTTTTAAGTAAATTTGAAAAATCAATGCTAACCCTAAAAGTGCTTCGACAAAAACGATAAATATTGATAAAAATTGCAAATTTTCAAAGCCGTAATCGGCAATAATTTTTGCAAAATGTGAAATACTTAATGCTTTTGCAAAAGCCGAAACGATAAATACTATACCGACGATTATACTATAAATTTCTATTCGTTTCACACATTCGTAATGTCAAATAAAAAGGACAGAGAGTATCTCTGCCCTTTTTTGAAAGAAAAAAATAATAATTACTTACAAGAAACTGACGCAGATATGCCGTACTCTGCTGATAGTTTTGTTTGCAAATCGCTACAGTTGTTTGCATTGAAGTTAATGGGGTAAATATCCTCAATCCAAGTGTCACCATCCTCTTTAATCGTACATTTGCATTTCTTGTCTTCCTTGCTGCAAGAAACCAAAAACAAAACGAGAAACGACAAAGACAAAACGATAATCAATAAAACTTTTTTCATTGCTTCAAATACGATTGATCTGTACATCGTGAGATTTTTAGTTTTTGATTTTTAAAATAATTACAAATGTACAACGTTTTTAAATCCTGCGAAACAATAAAAATGTTCCTGTTTTGTCACTATTCTGTGGGTCTATCGCCAATTACAGTATTAGAATTTAACTCATTTGACAGATATTTAAAGAAATCATGTTTGGTAAAATATGAAATTGCCCACAAATCCTCCGTAAGAATACTACCGTTGTCGAAAAATCTGTACATTTTTTTTCTTTCCCAATTCAATTTTCTGCAAAGCCAGGTTATGCTCCTGCCTTCCTCCTGCAAATGCTTGCGAACAATTTCCTCTATGTTTATCTTTGGCTTCAAAATAAAAAGCGGACTTTTATCCGCTTGTGAGGTCTTCGACTACCATAAAACAAGAAATAAGCCCGCTTTTACTGCGAGCGTTCTGCTTATCCCTGTTTTATGCTTTTGAAATTGTCGAAGTTTCACAAGCAAGAATGTGCGTAAACGCTGTATTATATACTATTATGTTGCAACGAACATATCCGTCACAGTTGCAAATGTACGAATTTCCTCAAAAATTTTAACTCCCGAATAATGCGTACCCTTATTCCAAACTGCCGCCATAATATTCATCATCGCTTTCCACTATACGATACTTTTCCGGATGGTCCAAACTGTCGGTAAAAGTAAATATCGCCTTTATAAGCGAAGCGAGCGTTACATCACTGCGGTTATTAAGCCATATAAGTACTCTTTCATTGTTCGGACTATGCACATAATAGGAACGGAAGCCATTCCACCAGCCGTGATGAAAAACACTAACATCACCGCTTGCAATATCTTTGCGGATCCTGAAACCAAGTCCGTAATCGTTATCGTGGTCCTCACTAAGCGGTTCAGCCGGAGTAAACATAAGCGAAATGCTTTTGGGTGATAGAAAATTCGAATCAAACAATGCCTGATCAAATTTGTACAAATCATCAACGGTAGAATATATTCCTTTATCGCCGACAACACCATCTAAAAACTCAACATATCTTTCATAATACCCTCTGCGCTGGGAAAAAGAATAACCCTTAACAGTCTCATTCAGACGCTTTTTAGTCGGATTATAAACATAAGTGCGTGTCATTCCGAGCGGTTCAAAGATTTTCGTTTTAAGGTAGTATTCAAACGTAAAACCTGAACATTTTTCTATAAGTAATGCCAAATAAGCATAATTCGTATTGCAATATTCAAACTTTAAGCCTGCGGGAAATTTAACTTTTGCACCCATACGTTTTAGAAAGGGCGAAAGATTTCTATTCGTAAACGGTGTTTTTTTATTCCAATTTTTATCAGCTATGTAAATATAGTTGGGAAGTCCCGAACGATGTTGTAATAAATGCTTTACGGTAATATTTCCCGGAAAAGGAAAATCAGGAAGATATTCTTTAACAGATTTATCTATATCTATTTCACCCTCATCGTAAAGTTTCATTATTGCCGCAGCAGTAAGTGGTTTTGAAGTAGAAGAAAGTTGAAATCTCCAGGAACTGTCCATCGGAGTTTTTCTGTATAAATCGGCAAATCCATACGTCTTTTTCAGTAAAATATTCCCATTTTCAGCATACAGAACCTGTCCATTAAACAGATTTTCATTATATGCATTGTCAAGCATTCTCTCTATTTCGGATTTTTTATTTTCAATAAGCCCGTATTTATCTGTAAAAAATGTCTGTTCCTGCATAGAAATCCCTGCTTTTGCACCATACCAGGGAACAATCGTAACCATACACACACATACAAAAGATACAACAAATACGGATACCCAAAAAAAGTTATTCGATGTTCGTTTCATACATTGATATTCTCAATAATTTTTATTAAATTCGCACCCCTTTGGAATATGCCGTTTCAGGCAATCCAATCTTTACTAATTTACAAAATTATATAAAAAGAATGGAGGAAAATTCCATTTTATTATGAATTCTCAACAAGACAACGTTAAAAGATACACTGTCACGACAGCATTGCCGTACGCAAACGGTCCGATACACATCGGACATCTCGCAGGTGTGTATATCCCTGCCGATATTTACGTAAGATATTTACGTATGAGGGAACGCGATGTTATATTTATAGGCGGTTCCGATGAACACGGAGTTCCGGTTACAATAAAAGCACGTGAGGAAAACATTACGCCTCAACAACTTGTGGACAGGTATCATAACATTATAAAAAAATCTTTTGAAGATTTCGGTATTTCATTTGACATCTATTCGCGCACATCAAATGCCGTTCATCATAAAAACGCTGCGGATTTTTTTAAGACATTGTACGATAAGGGATGTTTTATTACGAAAACTTCCCGGCAGTTTTATGATGAAGAAAACAAAATGTTCCTTGCAGACAGGTATATTACAGGCGAATGTCCGCACTGCCATGCTGCAGACGCATACGGCGACCAGTGTGAAAAATGCGGCTCGTCTTTAAGTCCCGACGAACTTATAAATCCCCGCTCTAAAATCAGCGGCAACACACCTGTAAAAAAAGAAACCACACACTGGTATTTACCGCTTAACGATTACGAAGTTTTTTTGCGTAAATGGATTTTAGACGGACATAAAAACGATTGGAAAACAAATGTTTACGGACAATGCAAATCATGGATTGAACAAGGTTTGCTGCCCCGCGCCGTCACACGTGATTTGGACTGGGGAGTAAAAGTTCCACTGCCCGAAGCGGAAGGTAAAGTGCTTTACGTCTGGTTCGACGCACCTATAGGCTATATTTCCGCAACGCAGGAGTTATTGCCCGAAAGGTGGGAAGAATACTGGAAAAGTGCAGATACGAAACTTGTTCACTTTATAGGCAAAGACAATATTGTATTTCACTGTATAGTATTTCCATCCATGCTTAAAGCAGAAGGTTCTTACATTCTGCCTGATAATGTTCCCGCAAACGAATTTCTAAATCTTGAGGGAGATAAAATTTCTACTTCCCGCAACTGGGCTGTGTGGCTGCATGAGTATTTGGAAGAATTTAAGGATAAGCAAGATGTGTTGCGCTACGTTCTGACGGCAAACGCACCCGAAACAAAGGATAATGATTTTACATGGAAAGATTTTCAGGCACGTAATAATAATGAACTTGTTGCAATTCTGGGCAATTTTACAAACAGGATTATTGTTTTGGCACATAAATATTTTAACGGAGAAGTACCTTCCTGCGGCGAATTATTGACCATAGACAGGGAAACACTTGATGAAATGCTGCAATATCCGTCAAAAATTGCCGACAATACGGAGCGGTACCATTTTCGGGATGCACTTGGTTCGGTAATGGATTTAGCGCGGTTAGGCAATAAATACCTTACCGATACCGAACCCTGGAAATTGATAAAAACCGACGAAACACGCACTGCAACGGTGCTTAACGTATCGTTACAGATAGTAGCCCACCTTGCCGTTTTATGCGATCCCTTTTTACCGTTTACAGCCGCTAAAATACGTGCAATGCTTGGGCTTGACAACGGTTTGAAATGGAAAGATGCGGAAAAGGAAATACTTATGACAAACGGCATGAAAATTGCACAGCCAACACTCCTTTTTGAAAAAATTGAGGACAATATTATTGATGAACAAATGTTGAAATTAAGTAAAAAATAAGCGGTACTGCCTGAAAAAGTAACAAAAAACGTATGGCAAAAAAAAGAAGTAAGAAAAAAAACAGGAAAGTTCTGTGGGCTTTTATTTGCATTGCTCTTGCTCTTATTGTAAGCAGTGCATCTCTTGTTATTACTGTCTTTGTTTCGCCGGTAATGAAAGATGACTATTATCTTTATATAGGTAGAGATGGCGATTATAAAGATGTTATTGATTCTCTTGAAAATTCGGGTGCTGTAAAAATGTGGAAGTTCAAGTTGCTTTCGCGTGTTTTTAAGTACGACAAGCATGTAAAGAACGGTCATTTCTTTTTAAGCAATAACCAGTCGGGAACTTATACCATTCGCAAACTTCGTGCAGGTGATCAGGATGAGAAAAAATTAACATTTAATCGTCTTTTGAGTATTGAAGACGCAGCAGGAAAACTGAGTAGAAACCTTGAAATTGATTCAACCGAATTTTTTCGTATATTGTCCGACAACAATTTTTTAGATAACTATTCGTTAGACGGCGTTCCTGTCACAAGAGACAATGTGCTTGCATGTTTTATTCCCAATACATATTACGTGTTTTGGGATATTAAGCCTGAGGAACTTTTCCATCGTTTATATTTTGAACAAAACAAATTTTGGACACCACAACGATTAGAGCAGGCTGCAGAAATAAAAATGAACAGAACACAGGTAATGATACTCGCTTCCATAGTTGAGATGGAAACAGACTATAACAGTGAAAAAGCAAAAATAGCATCTGTTTATCTTAACCGTTTGCGCAGAGGAATGCCTTTACAAGCCGACCCTACGGTAAAATTTACCGCAGGAGATGTTTCTATAAAACGTATTCTTTTTTCTCACTTGAAAATAGAATCTCCATACAATACTTATCTTCACAAAGGATTGCCGCCGGGTCCTATATGCACACCGACGTTAAGCAGCATAAATGCGATACTTAAAAACGAAAAACATCCTTATTACTATTTTTGTGCAAATCCTGATTTTTCAGGTACACACTTATTTGCAATAACAGGTGAAGAACATGCTAAAAATGCAACCGAATACCACAAAGCATTGGAAGCACGTAAAGAACAGCGTAAACCGAACAAAGCAGAATAAAAAATATATAATATATATGAGACAATTAAAAATTACAAAATCAATTACAAACAGGGAAACAGCATCTCTTGATAAATTTCTCCAAGACATAGGCAAGGAATCTCTTATCACACCTGAGGAAGAAGTTATACTTGCACAGAAGATAAAAATGGGCGACCAGCGTGCGTTAGACAAACTCACACGCGCAAATTTGCGTTTTGTCGTTTCCGTTGCAAAGCAATATCAAAATCAGGGGTTATCATTGCCCGATCTTATCAACGAGGGAAATATGGGACTGATAAAAGCTGCAAAACGTTTTGACGAAACGCGCGGTTTTAAATTTATTTCTTATGCCGTATGGTGGATTCGCCAGTCAATTCTTCAGGCACTTGCGGAACAGGCAAGAATAGTACGCCTGCCGTTAAATCAGGTTGGCTCCATCAACAAAATAAAAAAAGAAACATCGCGTCTTGAACAGAAATTAGAACGTCAGCCTACTGTTGATGAACTTGCAGAAGCATTAGACGAATCAAAAGAGAAAATTACTGAGGTAATGAATCTCACAACTCGTTCAATCTCTATGGATGCGCCGCTTATTCAGGATGAGGATACGAATTTTATTGATGTATATATTGCCGAAGACGCGCCCGCTACGGACTCATCTCTCTTAAAAGAATCATTGCAAAGAGAAATCGAACACGCACTTTCTACTCTATCGGAAAAAGAACGCGATGTTCTTACTCTTTCATTCGGCATTGGCTCAACTCCGCCTCTTACACTTGACGAAATTGCCATACGTTTTAATCTCACGCGTGAGAGAGTTCGCCAGATAAAAGATAAGGCTATACGGCGTTTAAAGTCGCACAATAAACAATTGAAAAACTTTTTGGGTGTATAAAATATGGAACATTCGGAAATAAAATCGTTGTTGCGCACTTCTCTTTCGGAAAATGAAAGTAGAGACGTTGTTGTTAAAGGCTGGGTGCGCACCAAACGTGAAAATAAGAGTATTGCATTTATTGCACTCAATGACGGCTCCTGTGTTGCAAGTATTCAAATTGTAGCAGAACTTTCACTGCCGCAATTTAATGATGATTTTATAAAACGGATAAGTACAGGTGCGTGTATCGCCGTTAAAGGACTTCTTGTTCCGTCAATGGGACGCGGGCAAAGCGTGGAAATTCAGGCACACGAAATTGAAATTTACGGTGAAGCAAATACAGAGGAATATCCGTTGCAGAAAAAAGGACACTCGCTTGAATTTTTGCGTGAAATAGCGCATTTGCGTTTGCGTACCAACACATTCGGCGCAGTACTTCGTATCCGTAACGCAATGGCTTATGCACTGCATACTTTTTATCAGGAACGCGGATTTGTTTATCTGCACACACCTGTTATTACCGCTTCAGATGCTGAAGGTGCCGGAGAGATGTTTCAGGTTACAACGCTTGATATTGAAAATCCGCCGCGAAAAGACGGCAAGGTTGATTATTCGCAGGATTTTTTCGGTCGCAGCGCAAATCTCACCGTTAGCGGGCAGTTAGAAGGCGAACTCGGCGCAATGGCATTAGGAAAAATTTACACTTTCGGACCTACTTTCCGTGCGGAAAATTCAAATACTCCGCGCCATTTGGCGGAATTTTGGATGAATGAGCCTGAGATGGCTTTCTACGAAATAAAAGACAATATGGATTTGGCAGAGGAATTTCTGAAATATCTCGTTCGGTATGCGCTTGACAACTGCCGCGAGGATTTGGAATTTCTGTGCAACATGTATGACAGGGAATTGATCGCACGATTAGAAAGTATAATTGAAGCGACTTTTACACGTTTGGACTATACGGCAGCAATAGAAATTCTTAAAACGTCAGGACAAAAGTTTGAATACAAAGTTGAATGGGGTACTGATTTGCAGAGTGAACACGAGCGTTATTTAGTGGAAAAACATTTTAAAAATCCTGTTATTCTTACCGATTATCCGAAAAAGATAAAAGCGTTTTACATGAAACAGAATGAGGACGGAAAAACAGTACGCGCAATGGATGTTCTATTTCCGTCAATAGGTGAAATTATCGGCGGGTCGCAACGTGAGGAGAATTACGAAAAATTGCTTGGCAGTATGCACGAGTTTGGTATAAAATCCGAAGATATGTGGTGGTATTTAGATACGCGTAAATTCGGTACAGCACCTCACAGTGGTTTCGGGCTTGGTTTTGAACGTCTGCTTCTTTTCATTACAGGCATGACAAATATCCGGGATGTTATTCCATTCCCTCGCTATCCGCAAAACGCCGAGTTTTAGTAGAACTTGCTATTTGACTAAAAAAAACGAGGGGCAATCACTGCCCCCCGCTTCTTTAGAAAAAACATTTAATTAAATTCGCAATGCAAAGGTACGCATTTTTTTGAAAAAACAAATACAGGATGACAGATATTGAAAAATTATTTCGTCCACGTGCTGTTGACGCGCATAAGGGTATATTCGGACATGGTTTGCTTATCGGAGGCTCTTACGGTATGGCAGGCGCAGCTGTGCTTGGTGCGCGTGCCGCACTTCGCAGCGGCATAGGGCTTGTATCTGTTGCAATTCCACCCGAAAATATCAGTATAATTCAGACATCCGTGCCTGAAGCAATAATGAAAATTTACGACACGTATCCGAAAAATCTTGAGAAATACAGTGCTATTGCTGTCGGACCGGGAATATCCGCAAACGAAAGAATTTTTTCAATGTTGCAATCGCTACTGAAAAACAATCCGCGTCCAATGATTTTTGACGCAGATGCAATTAACGTTATTGCTGCCGAGCCGTCATTACTTTCGCTTATTACAGCCGGCAGTATTTTTACTCCACATGCAAAAGAATACGAACGGTTAATGACAGCGGCGGAAAAATTTGACGCAACACTAAAATCACAACAAGCGTTTTCCGATCGTTTCGGCTGCATTGTTATAAAAAAAGGTGTTCCCAATACCGTAACTGCTCCGAATCGCGAACCGACAATAATAAAAACAGGTAATTCCGGAATGGCGACAGCAGGTAGCGGCGATGTTCTTACAGGCATATTGCTTGGCTTAACGGCGCAGGATTACAGTGCATATAATGCGGCTGTTCTGGGCGTTTATATCCATGGTACGGCAGGCAACCTCGCCGCCGCCGCTCTTTCACAAACATCAATGACTGCAAGCGATATTGTAGCGTATCTGCCGCAAGTGTTTTTGCAGTTGGAAAAAAATATCGTATGAAGAAACATATTCCCAATTTTTTGACGCTCGGCAATCTTTTTTTCGGTTGCTTATCGCTCGTTAATATTTATAACGATAGCATGTTATGGGCTGCAATATTTGTCGGTATTGCGGCTCTATTTGATGTTGCGGACGGTCTTGTTGCAAGATTGCTGAAAACGGGCAGTCCTCTCGGAGCGCAACTTGATTCATTATCGGACGTTGTAAGTTTCGGTGTTGTTCCTGCTTCAATGGCGTTTGTGATGATAAAATACAACACTGAAACAACTGCGGGTACACCATACTGGACGTATATCGCATTTTTAATTGCGCTCGCCTCCGCATACCGCCTTGCAAAGTTTAATATAGATAACGAACAGCACCACTACTTTAAGGGAATGCCCACGCCCGCAAACGCACTGTTTTGGGCTGCGCTTTCGGCACATTGGGCAGTAACCGGTTTTATCTGGCAGCCGGAACAACTCCTTATTTTTGCTGTTGTTCTTTCATTCCTGCTCGTCTGCAATATGCGGATGTTCTCGCTAAAAGTAACAGACTGGTCGCTGCATGCACAGTGGGTATTATACCTGTTTATAGTGTTTGTGACAGTAGCCGTAGCTGTATTCGACTTTCTCGGCGTTGCGCTTTCCGTTGTTTGCTACCCTGTATTTTCGTGGTTTTATTTTTTTGTGAACCGTTCAAAATATAAGGCTCGAGCCGGTGAGTAGATTTGTGCCAATGTCCATTTTATAAATTTATCCATAACCTAACGAAAATATGATAAAGAATATTATTTTTGATTTCGGAAATGTACTTATCGACTGGAATCCGCGTTACCTTTTTGCAAAACTTTTCAGCACCCGTAAAGAATTAGATGATTTTATGCGCGTTAACTGGAATGCTGCCGAATGGAATGACCCGCTTGACAGAGGCGAAACGCTTGAAAGTACGCGTCTTGCACTGCTCGCAAAATATCCATCCCTTAAACGCGAAGTAAATGCTTATTTTACACGTTATCTTGAAACAATCGGTTCACCGATTTACGAAACAGTAGAATTGCTTTACGACTTGCAAAATGCAGGATACGCAACATACGGACTTACAAACTGGAGTAATGAAACGTTTTCTGTTGTCAGACAGGATTTACATTTCTTCAGTACTTTCAACGGCATTGTTGTTTCAGGTGTAGAAAAAATTATTAAACCAGACGTGCGTATTTATAAACTGCTTTTAGAACGTTATTCCCTCACAGCCAACGAAACGGTTTTTATAGACGACCGCAAAGCGAATCTCGCACCTGCTGATGCCCTTGGCATACATACAATACAGTTTACGACTGCGGGACAAGTGCGGGAGGAATTGCAGAGGTTATTTTAAAACCGACCGCTCGCACCGCCGCCGCCGAATGAGCCGCCTCCGAAACCTCCAAAGCCGCCTCTGCTGCCGCCCGAACTTCCAAAACCGCCTACCCCGCCAAAGAAAGTGCCGCGTCTGACGCCGCCTTTACCGTTCCCCGGACGCTTCTTTCTAAACAAGATAAAAAGTATTATTATAGGACCTGCTATTACCATGAGTGCAACTAAACCATCCCAGCCTGTGATTTTACCGTAATCGGCTGCACTTATTTCGCCCGCAGCGAGCCTCATTAACACTTCAACACCTCTTAAAGTTCCCTCGTAATATTCGCCACGCCCATATAACGGAATCATTTCTTCGTCAATAATCCGTTTACATACGGCATCGGGAATTGCGCCCTCAAGTCCGTAACCTGTAGAAATATTTACTTCACCGCCGCCCTTATTATTACGCGGCTTTAAAACAATCACAATACCATTGTTGTATTTCTTACTGCCAACACCCCACTGTTCGCCTATCTCATAAGCGAATTGTTGTGCGGAGTACCCTTGCAGATCGCTAACCGTAACAACAGTAATCTGATTTGACGTGCTGTCGTTAAATGCTGTGAGCATACGCTCCATTTCGGCACGCTCAGTTGCAGTAAATATCTGCGCATAATCATTTACTAAACGCGGCGGTACGGGTTTTGACGGAATTACTCCCGCACAGCAAACCGTTTGCAATGATAAATATGCTACTGCAAATAACAGAAACGGGAATAATTTTGAACGATGCATTATTTTTGTTTTGTGAGAACTAATGTTACAGTACCATTATTAATGGTCATGGTTGTTGAGGTAAAAGTACCACTGTAAAAAACATCTGTTTCTCCTAATTTTTTCAAGGTAATATTTTTACCGTCCGATACTTTGACTGTACAGTTTTGACCAAGAATATAATTTCCACTGCCCATAAAATCTGCACTAAGACTTGCAATCAGACCATGGTCACCAAATTCGATTTTGTAAACGGTAGGAGCATGCGTTGTATTGTCAATCCATACGGTATTTTCAAGTACCAATTCCGGCGTAACATCTTTTTCTCCACAAGAAAAAGATGCAAAACACATTGCAGTTGCAGCAATAATGATTAATAATGTTTGTTTCATAATGATTATGTATTTTTGATTAAAGTCAGATTAATTTATTAAAATTTAACTTCGGGAGCATTTTCCGCGCCCTCTGCCGCAGCAAAATATCCTTTTTTCTCAAAATCGAACATACTCGCAATTAAGTTGCTCGGAAAGCGGCGAATAGTTCTGTTGTATTTTTTTACCGCTTCATTAAATTTCATTCGCTCAACCGCAATACGGTTTTCCGTGCCTTCAAGCTGTGCCTGCAATTCACGGAAATTAGCAGTTGTTTTAAGGTCGGGATAACGCTCTACCACAACCATTAACCGCTGCAATGCACCGGATAAATTATTTTGCGCTTTTTCAAATTGCGCAACCTGTTCCTCCGTAAGTTTGGACGGATCCGCTTTTACACCCATAGCGGCTGTACGAGCCTCTACAACTTCCTGCAAAGTGTTACTTTCAAACTCTGCACTGCCTTTTACCGTATTTACCAAATTCGGAATAAGGTCTGCTCTGCGCTGATATACACTTTCTACCTGCGCCCATGCACTGCTTGTGCTTTCTTCGGTGCTTACCAAACTGTTATAGGCGAATACACACCATAAAATAACGGCAGCAACCACACCCAAAATAATCCATGTCGTTCGTTTCATTTTATCTGTTTTTTATTATGTTTATACAAATTTATACAATTTATGTTATAATCACTTGCGTTTGTTTTTATTCCAACATACTTGCGCTCCGCCTGAGAAATTTTGCAAGTGCTTCGCCTTTAAGCAAACCGTTAGATAACAGCGCGAGATCAATAATCTGTCCTGCTATTTCTTTTTTGTCAATATTTTCCTTATCAACAGCACTTAAAATTTTTCGTACGGCGGGACTGTCGGTATTGATAACTATTGACAGCTGGTCGCCCATCTTACCGTAGAAACTCATTGCAGGCTGGATGTCTGACATTTCTTTCATCCTGCGCATAAACTCCGAACGTGTTATAACTGCCGGCGCACTGTTTTCACCCAAAGCGGAAAATTCTATACTGTAATGAGGAGTGAGTAAATCCTGTGCAGCAGACGTTGCGGATGTTTCGGATGTTTCAGGCGCAGCATCACTATCGCTTGCAGGGGTACTGTTTGACGGCAGTACACCATTGAAAAGTTCGCGCAACGTTTTTTCGTCTTCTTCGCTTAAATTATGCGCTGCCGTGTCGTTATCGGCGGGAACAAGCTTTGCCGCAATTTCACTGTCAACACGTACAAACCGTAATTTATCGTTCTTCTGCTCAATGTAATTAAAAAACGGCGTATCAAGAGGACTGTTCATAACAAGCACATCGTACCCCTTTGTTTTCGCACTTTCAATATAAGCGTACTGTTCCGCAGCATTGTAAGTATAAAGCAACACTGTTTTACCGTCTTTGTCGGTCTGAATATCTTTCACAGCGGCAGTATAATCATTTATTCCGTAGTATTTGCCATTAACATTTTTTAAAAGATAAAAACCACCGTTTGATAAATCAACTGCCTTTTCCGCAAACTTTTCGTCACTCAGTACGCCGTACTGCACAAAGATTTTCAAGTCATCCCACTTTTTCTCAAATTCCGCACGCGAAGTACGGTACAAATCAAGCAGCATGTCGGCAACTTTTTTTGTGATATGTGTTGATATTTGCTTAACACTTCTGTCGCTCTGTAAATATGAGCGCGACACGTTTAATGGAATATCGGGAGAGTCAATTACTCCGTGAAGCAAAGTGAGATAATCAGGCACAATGCCTTCAACGGAATCAGTAACATATACCTGATTTGCGTACAGTCCGATTTTATTACGTGTTAATTCCAAACGATTTTCTATTTTCGGAAAGTAAAGAATACCTGTTAATGTGAAAGGAAAATCAACATTCAAATGAATATAAAAAAGCGGATCGGGTGCATAAGGATAAAGTTCATGATAAAATTTATCGTAATCTTCTTTGGTGAGTTCGACAGGTTTTCGCGTCCAGAGCGGCTTTGTATCATTTACCGTATGCTCTTTATCGGTGTCAATATACTTACCGTCTTTCCATTCCTTTTCCTTGCCGTGAATAATCTCTACAGGCAAAAAACGACAATATTTTCTCAACAATTCCTCTATTTTTTCCTCACCCGCAAATGCCAATTCATCTTTATTCAGATACATAATTATATCCGTTCCATGTGTATCGCGCAGGGTCTCTTCCATTGTATAGTCAGTTGTCCCTTCACATACCCAGCGGACGGCTTTTTCACCCTCACGATACGAGCGGGTAACAATCTCAACTTTATCGCTAACCATAAATGACGAGTAAAAGCCAAGTCCGAAATGCCCAATAATAGATGCAGCAGTATCTTTATATTTTTTCAGAAATTCCTCCGCACCTGAAAAAGCAATTTGATTTATGTACTTTTCAACTTCTTCTGCCGTCATGCCAATACCATTATCACTAACGGTTATTGTGCCTTTGGAAGTGTCGGACGACACATGTATATTCAGGTCGTCAACAGTACCCTTGTATTCACCTTTAGCCGCTAATGCCCGCAATTTCTGCGTTGCATCAACTGCATTTGATATTATTTCACGAAGAAAAATTTCGTGGTCGGAATAAAGGAATTTTTTAATAATCGGGAATAAATCCTGAGTTGATACGCCAATAGTTCCTTTTCTGTTCATATCATTTAATTTATTTTTTTCAAACATCATACAAAATCTATGCTGACGTTTGCAATGCTGACATTATGACATACGAATAAAAAAACAAATTTATCAAATAAATAAACACACCAGCAAATAAGACCCTGCTCCCATAAGCGCACTGACGGGAATTGTGAGTATCCATGCGACAAGCAATTGTTTTGTAACGCCCCAGCGTACAGCCGACATACGTTTAACAGCACCGACTCCGATAATGGAACCTGTTATTGTATGTGTTGTACTTACAGGTATTTTCAAAATTTCCGTGAGAAAAAGTGTAAGCGCACCTGCCATAGAAGCAACAACGCCTTCAATCTGATTTACTTTCGTTATACGCGATCCCATAGTTTTGATAATACGCCAACCACCTGACATTGTGCCGAGTGCAATAACCGTAAAGCAACCAAAAGGCACCCACGTAGGAATTGCCGTAATATCGCTTATGCCAAGCGGTAGCCCTTCCTGATAAGCGGCAAAAAGCGCGGCAGCTATAATGCCCATAACTTTTTGCGAATCGTTAAGCCCATGCCCGACACAAAAAAGTGCCGACGAAAAAAGGTGAAGTTTCTTAAACCATTTATTTGCTCTGTAAGGGTTAGCTCTTCGACAAACCCAGTAAGTGAATATTGCCAAAAGTAGAGAAATTGTAAAGCCAATCAACGGCGCGAGAACAATAAATGAAGCAATAACAAGAACTATTTCAAGATGCACTGCGCCGAAAGCATGCTGACTCATAATAGCCGCACCTGCAAAGCCGCCTATAAGAGTATGTGATGATGAAGACGGTATGCCGAAATACCATGTTATTAAATTCCATGTAATAGCAGCAAGCAACCCCGAAAAAATAACAGGCAAACTAACAAATTGCGGCAACACAACTTTTGCTACCGTATTGGCAATACCAAACTCACCTATGATATATTTTGCAATAAAAAAAGCAACGAAGTTAAACGTTGCTGCCCATAAAACCGCTTGAAACGGAGACAGGATTTTGGTAGAAACAACTGTCGCTACGGAATTCGCGGCATCGTGAAAGCCGTTTATGTAATCAAAAATAAAAGCCAGTACAAGACAGGTTATTAACAGTGCCATTTTATGCGAATTTTACTACTATTGTTTTTATTGATTTACCAACATTATCGGCGCAGTCCGTTGTCCGCTCAAGCTCTTGCATTATCTCCTTTTCTTTTATAAGTTCGAGAATATCAGGATCTTCATGTTGGAAAACATCGGTAATAAAATGCTCATATAAATCATCTGCCTGATTTTCCAAAAAGTGCAAATGATCGCAAATTTCTTTTATTGATTTTAAATTTTTCTGAACACTTTTAAGTTCGCTTATCGCTATTGAAATGAGGCTGCACTGTTCGTTTATGATTTTGCTCATCTTGGCAAAATGTTCCGAAAGATGCTTTGGCTCATACATTATTACCCGCTTTGAAGTACTGTTTATTCTGTCAATAACATTGTCAATATCATCTGCAAGGGCGTGCATGTCTTCCCTGTCAAAAGGGGTAACAAAAGTATTGTTTAATTCCCTGTACAAAACGCCGATAAGACCGTCCCCTTTTGTTTCAAGAAATTTAATTGTTCGTTGAATCTCTCTACGTTCGTCAATAGTGCCGGCTTGCGAAAGTTTAATTGCGAACTCCGAGCATTTGACAAGATTTGAAGACATATCGTTCAAAATTGAGAAAAACTTGTCTTCATTGGGGATCAGTTTACGAAAAATTGTATTCCACTTCATGTAAAACCTTTTTATAATCCCGCGAATTTACGATTTTTATTTAGCATTATTTATCAACAAAAAATATTTTACCAACTTTTTTTTCAGATGTTTCATTATCAACATCATAAGCAGTTGCAAATACAAGCAGTATGCCGGAAGACGGACGTTTGCCGTTAAGCGCAGTGCCATTCCATACTAACTGATTGCCCTCAGCCTGCCCCTGAAAAATAAGTCCTCCCGAAATATCCGTAATTTTAACTTTTGAATTATGAGGTATATTTCTTATATAGATATTGCCGCTGTAATCAGGCGTTACAGGATTGGGATATGTTACTATTTTTTCATTTTCGTTATAATACGCCGTTGCCGTACCTCTGTACGAGCAAAGCCCCCGATCGGTAGCAATATAAACATCGCCCGAATAATTATTGACCGCAATGTCAAGAATATTGTTTGACAGCAGGGGTGAATTTTCTACCGTAAAGTGTAAAATTTCCTCCGTACCCGCGTCGGAAACAAGAAATACTCCATTAGATGCCGTACCGAGCCACTTTCTATATGCTCCGTCCATTGCAACAGTAGTCACAACATCGTTTTTCAAAAGTTCTATAACATATTCACCCGAACGCACGGGAATTGTTTTACATTCTACCGATGATATTGTGCCGAGCGGATTTGTAAAAATATCTTTATGCGTTTCTATAAGACGTACTCCGCGGTTTGTTCCAATCCATACAAAACCCTTTTCATCTTCAAATATATCGTAAACCTGATTTGCGGTAAGTTCATTTCCGCGATTTATATCTATACTTAAACCATCAAGACCATTGCCGTTTTCTCTGTAAACGAAAATGTCGCTGGCTCCCGCAAGCACCCAAATCTGATTCCAGTAATCAACCATTACTTTTATTTGACGATGGGTATTGTCAATAAACGTTACATCAAAGCCCTGCCAACTGCCGTCCGCACGTTTTACAACAAGCTCCGTTCCCGCCTGAGAAAAAGGATTAGTCATCCATAAATTACCTAAACTCCTTTCGCCCATTGCAAGACCATATACGCGACAGGAATTTCCCACACTTGACAGTGCGCTGTTACTGTCAATATACTGCCCCACAAATTGCCCATTCCTGAATTCAAGTAATCCCATATATCCCGAAGAGACATAGTAATGACCCTTCTCCTGAGGGTCCTCAAAAGCATTTATTGCATCTCTGCCCCGAAGCAGCAATTCGGACTGATCTTTGTAATGTTTCCACTTTCCATTATTATCTCTCCCGCTAAAATTAAACTGTTCGTACATGGGTGCAAAAAAACTGTTGTACCGTCCGCCGCAAACGAGCATTTCGTCTTTTGCCGCCGTAAGCGAAAAAGCATCGTTAGAAGATGGTCCTGCAAAAGCATAGTACGAAATTCTATTTTCATCGTACGGATATGTGTATTTTAAAATATTGCCGCTTTCGTGTCCGACAAAAAGAATTTTTTCTTTTGTGATTAACGCGTCAAGATACGCATTACTGTATATATATTCCACACTGTCCGTTTCCTGACCTTGATTATTGAGAAAAACAACTTTATAATGCTCGTCTTTCAATCTTTGCACTGTCAGTAAAAAACCACCACCGGTAACAGGACGAATGCTGTTTATACGGTGAGCAATAACTGCAGAATTATTTTTACTCTTATTCGGCACACATTCAAAAAGAACATCGCTTACGGTATCTGACTGTGATTTATAATAAACAAACAATGCAGTATCGTTTTTTTTGCAAATTTTAAATATCGGATCACTTCCTGCAACGGTATCTTTTTGCCACGCGTGATAATCATTTAAATTATGTGCGTTTTGCAGTGCGAAATAAAGACCATTTTCAGTTGCGGCATAAATATTTTTCGCATCAACAATAACATCGTAAATCTTAATCGGACTATTGCCTTCTCCTATAAAATAACTGTCTTTTATTTCCTCTTTTTTTAAATCAATAACTACAATGCCAAAGCCACAGGCAAGGTAAGCATAGCGTCCGTCTGAAAAAATTTTGTAGATTTTTTTCTCTCCGCTTATATTTCTTTTCTTTATTGCATCAATAGTATATACGCTGTTCTCTGCGTCAAGAAGATCTATATTTCCGTCAGTATATCCGACAATTATTGTTTCTGTTGCCGGGGAGTATCCTATGGCAGAAATCTCATCGGTGGACGAAAGACCGTTTACCTTATTAAAGGCATGCAGTGAATTGTTCTCAATATCAAGATAGTGAATCTCTTTTTTACAGGCGGCGTAAATATAGTTACCTGTATAGACAAGTTCCGTAACAGGATTGCGGTTAGCAAAATGAAGTGTCCATTCACCGGTTTGCCCATACACTGCGGCAGGCATTATAATAGCCGCCGTTACCATAAATATTGCAATTTTTTTAATCATCTTCTTCTATTGAAAATTGATTTGCGATTTTTTTCTGTTTTTTTGTTTGCGTTTTAGGTATTTCGTCCTCTTTTTCAAAAACAAATTTTCCCTTTTCCTGCTCTTTCCACTGCTGTTTTTCCTGTTGTTGGGATGAACGCGAAAATTCCTGTTTTAAAATTTCTCTTGTTTTTGACCTTTCTTCTTTTGCTTTTTCTTTGAAATTTTCTCTACTCTGCTTAAAGTCATATTTCACTTTCAAATCGCTTATAAATCCGAAAACATGCAGCGGTAAACGAATACGTTCTTTTTCATTTTCCACAATATTTCCAAATTCCGAATCTTTATTTTTTTTCTTTTTGAAATTTTTTGATAACATATCCGACAGTTCAAGATTTATTCTGTAATCGGCATAATTATCAAAAGTATGAGTTCCCTGAAAGTTGAAATCGGATACATCGGATTTTATTTGCATTAGCGGAATTGTGATAACTCCGTCTTTTATATTCAATGTATTTGACATTTCGGAAAAATGAATATTCCGTAAGTCATTTTCACCTGTAAAACGCGCAACGGAACGCAGACATTCGAGGTTTTTCAAATTACCGTTTCTAATATTTATTGTACCGTCAAATAAAATACTTTCCACATCTATACCACTGTCGTAATTATAAATAAACCCTGTACCGAAGTCACTTTTAAGCACTCCTGAGATATTTTTATCTGTTAATGTCTGTTGATTAAAATTATCAAATGCCGCAAAGCATTTCGCAATATCTATATTTTCAACATTTGCATTTACAGCCGCCTGCAAATATCCCGAATATTCCGAAATTACTGCATTTGCTTTTATGTTTCCGTTAAAAACATCTGCATAAAAATTATTCAAACGAAGTATTGAATTATGATAAAATAAATCCGTATTTACAGATGTTGCATTTACCTTATTCCAATAAATATTTTCCGCATTTATTTTTGCATTTAATTCACCTTTTTTGAATAAAAACGGAAAGAAATTTTCAATGGAAATTTTCACAAAAGACGCTCTATCCTCATTGTAAAAACAATTGTAAATATAGGCAGTTATATTATTATCTAAATTTGATATTATACTGTCGGCATAAAATTTATACGCAGTATTATTCTGCTTACTTACAAAAATATTTTCTCCTCTAATTATGCCGCTAACTGCCGCACTTTTAAACTCTTCTTCCGAAGTACCGCCCCTGTATAACAGTTGCGCGGTTATTTTTCCACGCATATCCCACTTATCGGAAAGTCCTGAAAATTTCGCAAGAGTGGAAAGTTCGCTCTCAATATTACCGTTAAAATTAACGTAAGGAAAAGCAAAATTTTTGACCGCAAGAGTACCGTCAACAGTGCCTTCTTCAATCTTTGCAGATAATTTTCCGCATATCAGTTCACTTGTTTCCAAACATCTGTTTTCACCGTTTGTAAATTCCCCGTCAATAAAAATATCTTCCGCTTTTATATTTGTTTTACTGTTTGTAACTGTGCCGTTTTGATAACTGAATTTAATATTCGCCTGTAATGTCTGCGAATAATCACCATTAAGACGGAATGAAAAATCAACACTTCCCACGCTTTTATAATCATTAAGCACTTTAGAATATTTTAAAGGCAAAAGCGATAAAATATTTTCCAGATTATTTTTTTTACCCTCTAAAAATAAATCAAGCGTATGAATTTTATCGTTATAAAAAACATTTCCTTCTATTTTGAAAGCGACAGTATTCATTGATATACTGCTGTTATTAAGATATACGGCACCTTTTTTCACATCGTGTGCGAAATAAATATCCAGTTCGCCTTCACGTTCTTTAACCCAAACAATGCTGTCTGTTTCAAAGAGCCGCGCTTTATAATTTCCCTTTATATTAAATTTTTGTCCACCTGAAAAGAGTTCACCGCTCGCTTTAATATTTTTGCAGAGAATTTGCACATCAAGGTTTCTGTACGGCTGACGGTAACGTATAAACGTATTTTTGGCTTTTATATCGCTTAATCTGAAAGATAAAGTTTTTTTTGCCGTATCCTGCGATTTTGAAGTTTTCCAGAATATGTAATTATTTTGAATTTTATCGTATTGAACAAGATTAAATTCCCCACCTTCTATTGTGATTTTTTTTATAATGTATTTTCCATAGTAGATGTCAATGATATTAAAGGATAAGGACAGGCTTTCCATATCAAATAATTCTTCTTCTATTTCCATATCCTGTTGCGGCGGCAATGCCATTCCTGTTACGCCTTTTAATTGCAATGAAATAAGGGGAAATTCCTCAAAGATACTTATATCCATTTTCTGCACGGTTACAGGTGCGAGCAGATTTTTATTTATTTCCTTAACGAGCATTTGCTTTATCTCATCCTGATGTGTGTAAACGTAAACTGCTACCCCGCCCAGCATTAGCAGTATTACTGTTATTAAAATTGAGATAACTGTTATTATTCGTTTTAGGATTTTCATGTAAAACAATCTTAATCGGTAAAGTTAAGAAATTATAAACTCAAATCCCTTTTTATTGGTATAAAAAATCCGGAAATCCCCTTTTACATGAAAATTATTTCAAAATCATTATTCCAGGTGGCAAACAGTTTGCTAAAAGATAATTCACTATTCACAAAATATCTGCGTGCTTTGCTTATATGCAGGTCGTTTTTGCAACGACTGTTACAGGACTTGTTGTAAGTATAGCAGGTCTTGTTACGTTGCAATTCAAACAGCGTTGGGGTAAAATAATCTATGTTCCCGAGTAATCAGTCGTGCCGGCTTACAAACGTTTCTTGCGGGCGAGTAAAAGTATTGTTATTCCTGCAACGATAAAAGGGATACTTAAAAGTTGTCCCATGTTAATACTTTGTAACTGCTGGTCTATTCCCTCCTGATGTTCCTTGATAAATTCTATAAGAAAACGCGCACTGAAACAACCGGTCAGAAACCATCCGAATAGAATACCAGTGTTAAAACGTCCTTTCTTTTTCCAATAGTAGAAGAATAATCCCAAAAATAAAATAAAGTAACAGAGTGCTTCATAAATTTGCGTAGGATGTTTTGGTACTGCTTCATGATTTCTTACAAAAAGAAAACCCCATGGCAATGATGTTGCGTGACCGTAAATTTCGGAGTTAAAAAGATTGCCCATTCGTATAAGAACGCCGCCGAAAGCAATAATCACAACAACTCTGTCCATAAGATACCAAAACGATAATTTCTTCCTGCGTGATAAAAGCCAAATTGTAATTAACATACCGATTCCTCCACCGTGCGAGGAAAGTCCTCCATCTCTTACTGCTAAAATTTCCAATGGATGTTTAATGTACTCCATCGGCTCATAAAAAAAGCAATGCCCCAGCCGCGCACCCACAAAAACACCGATAGCAACAGACCAAAACAGACTGTCTGCGATGGCTACCGGTGCGCCCTCATGTTTTAGCATTTTACCCAAAATATAAAAACCAAGTCCGAATGCTAACGCAAACATTACTCCATACCAGCGCACCTCAAGCCCAAAAAGCGAAAAGGCTACGGGGTCAAAAGTCCAAACAATGTAATTTTCTACCATAAATTATAATTTTATAACGATTTTTTTAATTCTATAAGGAAACTGCGAATTTTCTTTAAGCGCAGCAATAATTCCGCATTTGTTTCTTCGTCCGTAAGCAATCTTTCTTTTAATTTGTCTTTTGCACCCTGCAAAGTATATCCCTGCTCTTTTACGAGTTTGTAGATAGTGTAAAAGTTCGTTAAATCTTTTTTGGTAAAAAGGCGGTCGCCCTTTTTATTCCGTTGCGGTTTAATAATATCAAATTCTTTTTCCCAAAAGCGAATAAGGGATGTATTCACTTTAAAAATTTCCGCAATTTCACCAATAGTATAAAACAATTTGTCCATGCTCGTTACATATTTTGATTTACCTCTTGCGCCTTTTCATATATTTTTTTATATTCCTCAGGCGATACGTCACCAAAGAAATAATTGACAGGATCTACTTTTTTATCATTAACCCATACTTCGTAATGCAGATGCGCACCTGTGGCATCGCCGGTAGAGCCGATATACCCTATCAAATCACCACGCTTAACTTCTTGTCCTCTGCGCACAACTGTTTTACTCATGTGTCCGTACAGTGTTTTATATCCGAAACCGTGATCTATGACACAGCATACTCCGTAGCCGCCGTAGCCTTCCGCATTGCCCGCCTCAATAATACTTCCATTGCCTGTTGCGTATATAGGAGTACCTGTCGGACCTGCAAAATCAATGCCTGTATGCATTCGTAAATCTTTATAGATAGGATGTTTGCGGGGACCGAATCCGGAAAATACTTTTGCCTCTGTTTTGTTCACAGGTATAATGGAAGGCATTGATATAAGAATTTCGTTCTTTTGCTTCGCTAAATAATAAATCTGATCAAAACTTTTACTCTGATTATAGAGTGCAACAGATAAAGAATCTATCTGTTCCTGCGTTTCCATAATTATTTTTGATAATTCCTGACTGTGCAATTTTAGAGATTCACTTTTTATACTTGTCATATTTTGCGGCGGCTCTGCTTCAAAAATAAGACGGTAAAGGTCGGCATCCCGACGGTGAATATCCTGTAATATTGATTGTAAATTTTCCGTTTTTTCCGAAAGATATTCGTACTGGTGCTTCATATTATCAATATCTTCTTTCACAGAACGCGTATGTGGCGACAAAAACGGCACAAGAAGCATTGCAAAACCAAAGAATATGCTGCCTACGAGCAAATAGCTCAAAATACGAAGCATAACCGCTTTCGCGCTTTTCTCATGAGTATGCATGGAAAGCGAATGTGGATTAAAAACAAGTACTCTTTTCTTTTTCCTTTTAGTCATTATAACGATCCAAAAATCCTGCCGTGTAAAGATACGAATAATTTAACATACCCCCTTTCAGACTGCTATTTGTCACAGGGTCAACGCATTTAAATGAGGTAATTCGCTGATAATAAATGGATTATAGGCGTAAATTTTTATAAATTTTCATCAAAAATAATCTTCATAAATGCCTTATAATCAATTGTTTAAAGATTTTAAATGCGTTGACCCTGCTATTTGTCAAGGCAAACATTTTCTGTCAGTTTGCTGTGCTAACTGTGGAAAATCAGTTTTTAACAATCTCTTTGACTTTTTCAACCGCGACTTCCAAACCATTAGGGTTTGTACCTGTAATCATTGCATAAAACGGCTGTCCGCCGCCACCGCCGGAAATTAACGGCGCAACTTCTTTTACCGCATTGCCCGCATTTAATCCCTGCTTCACGCGATTGTCGCCAACCATTAAATGCAATGCTGCCTTACCCTCAAAAATACCATAAGCGATAAATATGCCGTCGGGCATTTTTTTGCGCAATTCGGTGCATATAGCACGCATTATCTCAGGGGCTTCAACTCTATTAACAACAATTAAATCATCCTTAATCATTGATAATATTTTTTCCAGTCTGTCAATAACTTTTTCCTTTGTCGCAACTTCTATCTGCTTTTTCATTAAACTTGCCTGTTCCGACAGTTTGCGCAAGCCCGCTTCAAGGTCAGGGGTCTTTAATATCTCTTTTGCATTACGTAGTGTATCGGATATGCCGTAAACATACTGTTCTGCGGCTTCGCCCGCAACGGCTTCAATACGGCGAATACCTGCCGCAATAGCACTTTCGCTTAAAATTTTGAAAAATCCGATATTACCTGTAGAATGTGCATGCGTGCCGCCGCAAAGTTCTATTGAATCGCCGAATTTTACAACGCGAACTCTGTTACCGTATTTTTCGTTAAAAAGTGCTATGGCTCCTTTTGCTTTTGCTTCATCAACAGGCATGTTGCGCCATTCTTCGAGCAAAAAATTTGCACGTATATATCCGTTTACTTTCTTCTCCACCTTTCGTATTTCCTCAGCAGTCATTTTCTGAAAATGTGAAAAATCAAAACGTAACATGTCGGAATTCACAAGCGAACCTTTCTGCTCTACATGATTTCCAAGTACGCTTCGCAGGGCGAGGTGCATTAAATGCGTTGCCGAGTGATGTGCTTCTGTGCGGCGGCGTGCGTGTAAATCAATCCGTGCAACAAAAAAAGCATTAACGTTTGCGGGCAATTCGGAAGCCAGATGTACTGCGAGTTCGTTCTCTTTCTGTGTGTCGATTATTTTAATCTTTTCGCCTGTTACTGTGTCTTCAAGTGTACCGCTGTCGCCCACCTGTCCGCCCATTTCGGCGTAAAAAGGTGTTTTGTCAAATACAAGTTGATAAAACGTACTGTCCTTTTTTACAATTTTACGATACTTCATTATTTGCACATCTGCAATAGACGAATCATAACCGACAAAAACGGAATGATTGCCCTCGCGTAAAACGGTCCAGTCACCTGTTTCAACATTTGCGTCTTCGCGTGAACGTGCTTTTTGCTGCTGCATTGCTTTTTCAAATCCTGCCAAATCAACTTTTAATCCCTGTTCACGCAGAATAAGTTCCGTAAGGTCAAGTGGAAAACCGTAAGTATCGTAAAGCACGAAAGCATCCTCACCGTTAATCGTATCACCTGTAATTTTTTGTGTTAATGCGGCAAGATGTTTTATTCCGTTTTCAAGTGTTTTCAGAAACGCGCTCTCTTCTTCCTGCATTACTTTTGAGATAAGTTTTTTTTCGTGAACAAGTTCGGGAAACGCGCTGCCCATTTGCTTTTCAAGAGTATCTGCAATCTCGTAGATAAACGGCTCTTTAAGATTTAAAAACGTATAGCCATAGCGCACTGCCCTGCGTAAAATACGGCGGATAACGTAACCTGCCTTATTATTACTCGGAAGTTGTCCATCTGCAATAGCAAACGAAACAGCACGGACATGGTCGGCAATAACACGCATTGCAATATCTGCTTTCGGTTGCGAACCGTAAGCAATACCTGCTTTATCGGCAATGGCTTTGATTATCGGCGTAAAGACATCCGTATCATAATTGCTTTGTTTGCCCTGCATTACCATACAAAGACGCTCAAAGCCCATACCTGTATCCACATGTTTGGCAGGCAGTTCTGCAAGCGAACCATCTGCCCTGCGGTTAAACTGCATAAATACAAGATTCCATATTTCTATAACTTGCGGATGGTCGTGATTTACAAGTTCTATGCCCTTGACACGCGCTTTTTCTTCCGACGAACGAATGTCAACATGTATTTCCGAACATGGTCCGCACGGACCGGTGTCACCCATTTCCCAAAAATTATCTTTTTTACTGCCAAAGATAATCCGTTCCCCGTCAATGTGTTCTTTCCAAAAATTTTTTGCTTCCAAATCGGCTTCTAATCCGTCTTTTTTATCACCGCCAAAAACAGTAACGTAAATATTTTCGCGGGCAATACCCATTTTCTCCGTAAGAAATTCCCATGCCCATGCGATAGCTTCTTTTTTGAAATAGTCGCCAAAACTCCAGTTGCCGAGCATTTCAAACATTGTATGGTGATAGGTGTCGTGTCCTACTTCTTCCAAATCATTGTGCTTTCCGCTTACACGCAGACATTTTTGAGTATCGGCAATACGTGTATTTTCCGCTGCGAGATTGCCGAGAAAAATATCTTTGAACTGATTCATACCCGCGTTGGTGAACATAAGAGTAGGGTCATTCTTTACTACCATCGGCGCGGACGGTACAATGGCGTGTTGCTTTGACTCAAAAAAATCAAGAAATGCTTTACGTATTTGTTGTGACGTCATGGTTTAAATTTATCTAATCCTGATTGTAAAAATTCAAGATACTTTTCAACTGTAAGGTCGTTGCTGTAACCGATACCATCTGTTACCAACGGGTTTCCGTCAGAGTCGAGCAGATGATAAAACGGAAGTGTATTTGTTTTAAAACGTTCCGCTTCAAAATTCAAATTACGTTTTCCCATTGTGTTTTTCACTTTGCCGTCTATTTTAGACGTTACCCACTCGCTTTCGGGCAATTCCGTCTTATCATCACAGTATAAGCCTATAATAATAAACTTTTTAAGCATTTCCTGCACACGGTAATCACTCCAAATTTCTATCTCCGTTTTTTTACAGTTAGCACACGCATGTCCTTTAAAGTCAAGAAATACCGGCTTATTTTGCTCTTTTGCGCATTTTAATCCTTCCTCGTAATCAAAGTAACCTTTTAATCCGTAGGGTAATGTTAGCTTGTCGGAATATTTAGGCGTGCCGCATAATACCTGTTCCGTACCCGACAAGACTGCCGCCTGTGGTGCGGCTTTTGACAAATCAAACTGCTGCGCGGTAGAGGGCGGCAACAGTGGTGCAACCATTTTAAGCGGTGCGCCGAAAAGTCCCGGAATAAGATAAACAGTGAATGAAAATACTGCTATAATGAGAAATAAACGAAATACTCCGATATGCGGTATATCGCTGTCATGTGAAAATTTTATTTTGCCCAACAGGTAAAATCCGAGCAATGCAAAAAGTACAATCCATATTGCTATATATGCTTCTCGTGTAATAATTTCAAAATTGTAGGTTTGGTCTATTGTTACAAGAAATTTCATACCGAAAGCGAGCAGCAAAAACGCGAATACGACTTTTACGGAATTTAGCCAGCCGCCGCTGCGGGGCATTTTATCAAGCAGGGCTGGGAATAAAGACAGAATAAAAAACGGTAATCCGAGTGCAAGTCCGAAGCAAAACATACCGATAAGCGGTTTTAATACCGATGTTCCCATTGCGGCTTCTACAAGCAGTGCCGCAACAAACGGACCTGTGCAGGCAAACGATACGAGTACAAGTACCGTAGCCATAAAGAATGCTGCGATAATGCCGCCTCTGTCGGCTTTCGCATCTAATTTCGTAGATAAGCCCGATGGTAATGTAAGTTCAAACAATCCGAAAAACGACATTGCAAATACAATAAACAGTGCAAAGAAAATAAGATTCGGAATCCAGTGTGTGCTTATAACATTTGCAAAATCGGCACTTTTTGTAAGTGCAACAATGCCGCCCACAGCAGTATAGATAAGCGTTACCGACAGAGCAAAAACAAATCCTTTTACAATTCCTTTGCTTCTGCCTTTTGCGCCGTTTTCGGTATCAATAAAAAATGATACTGTCATTGGTATCATTGGAAATACGCATGGAGTTAAAACGGCAAGAAAGCCCATTAGAATTGCGGTCAGGATAAAACCCCACGAGATTCCGCCGTCTGTTTTTGTGTCATCTGCCGCTACGCTGTTACTGTTTACTGTTATTTCGTTTGCTGTTGTGTTACTTTCCGCTGCATTGTCTGCATTTGCGATGTCTGACGGTGTTTCTTCGTGTGCCGCTACAGTGCTGCCATCCTCACTGCTTGCTGCTGCAGTGTTGACATTAAACTTGAAATCAATATCGGTAAACGGAATGCACGTTTCGTCATTGCATACCTGATAGTCAACAGTACCTTTTACTGTAAAGTTTTTGTCGGTGTTTATTTTTATACGTTGCTTAAAAGTTGCATTACGCGCAAAATATGCAATTTTTGTTCCGAAAATATCATCAATACCTTCTACAGGTTTGGGGCTTTCGGAAATTTTACCAATAAGCGAGAAATCATTTGAAGTTTCAAAATTAAAAACAGTAGGAAGAGGTCCGCCCGCTTCAAGAAATTGCGAATATAAATGCCATCCCTTATTTACAGTTGCCGTAAAGACAAGGAATGCTTCATCGCCTGAAGACTGTTCAACAGTATATTTCCATTTGACAGGATTTTTCGGTGCAGTGTTGTTGCCTGTAATTTGTGCTTGCAGTGTGCCTAAAGTAAGTAAGACAGATAAAAAAAATGTTGTGTGTTTCATATAGTGTTGTTTTAATATTGGTAATATCTTAATTATTATTTGCAACAATGTGTGCCTGAATAAATCTTATTAGCGAAGTTACTTATATTTGGCGAAATAGCATTTATCTCCTTTTAGCAAAAATCGTTTTATAATCGGTTTTTACTTTTCCTTTTATAATATCATCAAGTCGTCCCCTGATAATAACGCGCCTGATAGAACTTAATTTATCGGTAAAAACCTTGCCCTCCAAATGGTCATATTCATGCTGAATTATACGGGCAACAATTCCTGTAAATTCATTCTCGTGCGTATTAAAGTCGGTATCCTCGTAACGCACACGAATTTTTGACTTGCGTACAACATCTTCATGAAGTCCGGGAAAACTTAAGCAGCCCTCATTATAACTCCACTCCTCGCCGTATTCCTCCAGCATCACAGGATTTAACACCGCCATCTTAACGCCTTTTCCCTCCGGATATTTTTCACTCAAAACATTTGCGTCAATCACAAATGCTCTTACCGGTTTATTTATCTGCGGCGCAGCAAGCCCTATACCGCCCGTATGCTCCATAGTTGCAAACAAATCATCTGCCAATTGCTTAACATCAATTTCGCCTTTTTCAATTTTTTTCGCTTTTGTACGGAGTATTGAATTTCCATACGCTACAATCGGATATATCATTTTCGTCAGTAATTTTTATACATAATATCCGCACCTTTTTTCGGTCGGACTGCAATTTTAATTTTCAGGGTGACGTCTTTTACGTAAAGTTAACAGTTTTTTGTTTTCACTTAATTTTTCTTTCCATATACGACTGCAAAATCAGTACTGCACTAATCCTGTCCACCAACGCCTTATTCCGCCGTGCTTTTTTCTTTAAACCACCGTCTATCATAGCCTGAAAAGCAATTTTAGACGTGAAACGTTCATCGTACCGTACAATCGGAATTTGCGGATACACTTTTTTTAAACGTGTTACAAACGGATCTATATACCTGCTGCTTTCCGACAACATTCCGTTCATTTGCTTCGGCTCGCCGACAACAATTGTTTCCACATCTTCTTTTTGCAGATACTTTTCTATAAACGGCATCAATTCTTTCGTCGCAACGGTATCAAGTGCGGTTGCAATAATTTTCATCGGATCGCTCACCGCTAATCCTGTTCTTTTCTGCCCATAATCAATAGAAAGTATTCTGCCCATAGTATAATGTAACCGCTCTAACGCTTCTGCCGGCTAATTTTGCAAAGTTACTTAAAATATTATACGGAAATTAGTTAAATTTGTAAGAATATGAGCAACTCCGATAACAAACATTCACCGGCAGAACAACCGTTATTAAACATCTACAATACATTTTCGCGAACAGTTGAGGAATTTAAACCGGCAAATCCGCCGTTTGCAGGACTTTATGTTTGCGGACCGACTGTTTACGGCGAACCGCATTTGGGACACGCACGTTCGGCTGTAACGTTTGATTTAGTGTTTCGCTATCTGCGCTATTTGGGCTATAAAGTGCGTTATATACGCAATATTACCGACGTGGGACATTTGGAAAATGACGCAGACGAGGGCGAAGATAAGATTGCAAAAAAAGCACGTCTTGAACAGTTAGAGCCAATGGAAGTTGCACAGTATTACATAAACCGCTATCACGAATTTATGTCTTTACTTAACGTGTTGCCGCCCTCTATTGAGCCGCTTGCGTCGGGACATATCATAGAGCAGATAGAACTTATCAAACAAATTATGGATAACGGCTATGCATACGAGGTGAACGGCTCCGTGTATTTTAATTTAGACAAGTACGCATATACCGAAGATTACGGAAAATTATCAGGGCGTATCATAGGCGACCTGTTTGCAAATACCCGCGACAATCTTGATGCGCAAAGCGAAAAGCGCAGTCCGCTTGATTTTGCTCTTTGGAAAAAAGCACAACCTGAACATATTATGCGCTGGTGGTCTCCGTGGGGCGAAGGATTTCCCGGATGGCATACGGAATGTACTGCCATGTCGCATAAATATCTTGGTGAAAATTTTGATATTCACGGCGGAGGTATGGATTTGATTTTTCCACATCACGAAGCGGAGATTGCACAGTCCAACGCCGCTTGCGGGCATAATCCCTGCCGCTACTGGATGCATAATAATATGGTAACAATTAACGGTAAAAAAATGGGCAAGTCGCTTGGCAACGCAATTTCACTTGAACAATTTTTTACAGGTGAACATCCTTTACTGGAAAAGGCATACGGTCCGCAAATAATCCGTTTCTTTTTGCTGCAAGCGCATTACCGCAGTACACTTGATTTTAGCAATGAAGCGTTGCAGGCTGCAGAAAAGGGATTAGAGAGATTACAGCAGGCAGGAAAAACGCTCGGCACACTTTCCAAACAGGACACTTCTACCGTAACAGAGCGGTTGCAGGCGATAGAAAACGGTTGTACGGCAGCAATGAATGACGATTTTAATTCCCCTGTTGCACTTTCTCATTTATTTGAATTAGTACGGTTAATCAATGCTGCAAGTGACGGCAAAGAAAAATTTTCACAGGAGGATATTGCCGCTGCAAAAAAAATGTACGGATTTTTAAATGATGTGCTCGGCATTTCAGATACTGCAAACAGCGGGACAAACAGCGATAATCTGCTAAATGAAGTAATGGTGTTGCTGTTACAACTGCGCCAGCAGGCAAAAAACAATAAAGACTTTGCGCTTTCGGATCTAATCCGCGATGAACTCTCCGAAAAAGGTATTCAAATTATGGACGGAAAAGACGGCGCAAAATGGACAATTAAACACTAAAAATTATGAACGGAATACCATTTATCTGGATTATTTTTATAGGATTTATGCTTTTAAGCTGGGCTGTAAGTGCCTCGCTTAAAAATAAATTCAAACGCTATTCTAAAATCCCTACTGTAGGCGGACTTACAGGCAAAGAAGTTGCAGAGAAAATGTTACGTGAAAACGGCATTTCCGACGTTACTGTTATAAGCACCGCAGGACGATTAACCGACAATTACAATCCTGTTAACAAAACAGTAAATTTAAGTGCGGATGTTTATAACGGTAACAGCATTGCTGCGGCGGCTGTGGCAGCGCATGAATGCGGACATGCCGTTCAACATGCAACCGCATATCGCTGGCTTAATATGCGCTCGGCACTTGTCCCTGTGGTATCGTTTGCTTCTAACTGGGTACAATGGGTACTGCTCGCAGGTATTTTGCTTTTAGACAGATTTCCGCATTTACTGCTATTCGGTATTATACTTTTCGCAATAACAACATTGTTCAGTTTTATAACTCTGCCTGTAGAAATAAACGCAAGCATGCGTGCCGTAGCATGGTTGGATAATGCCGGCATAACGACATACGACACGCTGCCAATGGCAAAAAGCGCATTGCGCACAGCCGCTTACACATACGTAATTGCGGCACTGTCTTCCCTTGCCACACTACTCTACTATGTAATGATTTTTCTCGGAGGCAACAGACGGAGTTAAAAAAGTTTGATTAACGGCATAACAGTTTATAAAGTAACAGAAAGCAACTCTCTACCGAGATTCCAACAATCATTGCTACGGGGGTGCGTGTCTATAAAGTCACAGAAAGCAACTCTCTACCGAGATAGTGAATAGTATTTTTACTATTATATATTTGTTTTTTATTTTTTTTATTAACTGTAATCGGTGAATTCATTATAATTGCCTATAATTAGTACATTTACAACTAATTAAGATAATGCCGTAAAGCCGTACAAATTACTGCATATAAATCCGTATTTGTAAATATTCTCAAATTTTTTGTATATTTGTAACCTCCTGAACAGATATAAAATATGATGAAAAACATTCTAAAATTCAGTTTGCTTCTATCAATCGCATTGATAATGAGCAGTTGTGCTACGAATACTAATCAATCAAAATCCACCGGTTGGGGTATAAACGACCCTAAATGGGGCGGATTTCAAAGCATGGGTAACTATTTGCAACCTGTGCCGCTACGTATGGTTTTCGTCGAGGGCGGCACTTTTTTAATGGGTCTCAATCAGGATAACCTGCTTTACGAATACGACAATATAACACGCAGAGTGACGATAAGTTCATTCTATATGGATGAAGTTGAAACGTCAAATCAGGATTATCAGGAATATTTATACTGGTTGCAACGCATTTACGGTCAGGATTTCCCTGAAGTTGTGAAGCAAGCCCAGCCTGACGATCTTGTATGGAATGATGTTCCTTCGTTTCGCGATGCTCTTGCCGATTATTTTATACATCCGGCTTATAAAGACTACCCTGTTGTGGGTGTTACCTGGGAACAGGCAGGCGATTACTGCAAATGGCGTACCGACCGCGTGAATGAAAAAATTCTTATAGATGCAGGTATTATAAAACTTGCTTTGGCTCAAACTCCGGACAATAACTTTAATACAGAGGCTTATCTCGCAGGTCAGTTTACCGGCGTAGTTAATAAAAGTCTGCGCGATATGAATCCGAATGCTACCGAAAAAACGCGTAATGTGCAAAAAAGAGACGGTATTTTTATTGAAAGTTTCCGCCTGCCTACCGAAGCAGAGTGGGAATATGCAGCATTGGCACTTCAGGGAAATACAACAAAAGAGCGCGTTCTCGAACGCCGTATCTATTCATGGAACGGCTCCGGAGTCAGAATGGCGGATGCTCCCTATCGCGGATATTTTATGGCAAACTTTTCACGCGGGAATGGCGATATGATGGGTACTGCGGGTGCTCTCAACGACGGCGCGGAATATACTGCCGAAGTTTATTCATACTTTCCCAACGATTTGGGACTGTACAATATGGCAGGTAACGTTGCCGAATGGTGCTTGGATGTTTACCGTCCTTTAACATTTGAAGACGCAAACGAACTTAATCCTTTCAGAGGTAATATATACAAAACGCCCGAAAGAGATGAAGAGGGACAAATTGCCGAAAAAGACGATTTGGGGCGCATAAAATATCGCGACTTTACCCCCGAAGAACTTGCAAATCGCACAAATTTCAAAAAGAGCGATAACCGTAATTATAAAGATGGCGATTTGGAGTCGGCTATTGTTGATGACTGGCTTGCAAAACCCGAAGACGAAACAAAAAGCACAACTTCACTTTTGTATGACTTCGGAAAAACCTCTCTTATTTCCGATAAGTCGCGCGTGGTTAAGGGTGGTTCGTGGAAAGACAGAGCATATTACCTTGCACCCGGCGGCCGCCGCTTTTTAGAACAGGATCAAAGTACTGACTGGATCGGTTTCCGCTGCGCAATGTCAAGAGTTGGGTCGGCAAACGGCGGACAGGTAGTTTCAAAGAGATAGTTTTATATTATACGATATGTTTAAACCCGATGTCAGCGGTACAACCCGAAAGATGTCGGGTTTACTCTTTTTGATACTGTTATTGTGTTCCTGTGCCACTTACGGACCTTCGCCCATAGGAGGCGATAAAGATATTACGCCCCCAAGATTTACAGGCTCGACACCTGCAAATTATTCCGTAAATTTCACTGCAAAACAGGTACGTCTTAACTTTAACGAATACATTCAGCTGAAAGATGCGGGAAAAATCTACATTTCCCCACCAATGAAAGGCATTTCATATTCATTTAATTTGAAACAGGTACGTATTGATATAATGGATACACTTAATCCTGATGTTACTTATGCGGTTAATTTCGGAAATTCGCTAACAGATATTAACGAGAGTAATCCTCTTTCGGGTTTTCAATACATATTTTCTCAAAGCAACAGCATTGATACCGATTATGTTTCGGGAATTATTATAGATGCTTTTACGCTTGACCCTGTCAATGATGTAAGCATACTTCTGTTTAAGGAAAAAAAAGACTCTCTGTATCTTGTTAAAGATCCCGACTATACAGGTGTTACGGACAGCAACGGACGTTTTGTCGTAAACCATATTAAGAGTGGTTGCTACTACGTTTATGCCGTTAAGGAGAAGTCAAAAAACTATGCTGTAGAGGCAAACGAAGAAAAGATTGCTTACTCCGATATTTGCATTTCCACAACTGCCGCAGGAGGCACAACGACGAATAATATGGCGACAGTAAGTACAGGTGACAGTACAGTTTCAAAAGATACAACAGCAATAAATAAGGACACAACAGCAATAGATAAGGACACAACAGCAATATATAAGGACACAACAGCGATATATAAGGACACAACAGCAATATATAAGGACACGACAACAATATATAAGGACACAACAGCAATAAATAAGGACACAACAGCAATAGATAAGGACACAACAGCAATATATAAGGACACAACAGCGATATATAAGGACGCAACAGCAATATATAAGGACACGACAACAATATATAAGGACACGACAGCGATATATAAGGACGCAACAACAATATATAAGGATACAACAGCGATACATAAAGACACAACAGCAATACATGCGGATACAACGGTGGAATACAAAGCCTCTACGGATAACAATAACGAGCCTGTAATGCTGCTTTATCAGGATAAGGAACCGCAATATTTCCTCAAAGAAGGCTCATTCGGCAAACGCGGCATTATAAACATAGCATTTAATTATCCGATTAACGATTTATCAGTTTATATTGCAGATACTGTTCCTGTTGAAACGGTACTTGCAAATGACGGAATGAGTGCGGTTGTATATACCCGTGAAATGAATCTCGAAGATGCCCGCGCCATTGTAAAAAGCGGTGAATATACTGATACTTTTGACTTGCTATTGACAGAACAGCAATTAAGAAATGTTGATACGACTGCGTTCAGATGTTCGGTAAGCACAAATAAAGACAGATTATTTTCCGGCGATTCAATTATCCTTACATTCACACTCCCATTATTTGACTATCTCGGCGATACGCAGTTAAATTTTACCGCTGTCGGTGAAGAAGACACGTTAAGCGGTTTTGTTACATGGCAAAAAATCTCGCCTGCGGCAGTAAAAATAAAATATGACTGGAGCAGCGCGTATTCATATAAAATTACTGTTCCGTACTGTACTTTTTCCGATTTTTTTGACAGATCAATCGATACTTTTTATATAACCGCAAAAGCCGTTTCTTTGGAGCAGTTCGGCGAATTGGGAATAAGTATTTCAGGGCTTCCGGCAGGTGAATACTTTTTGCAACTTTTAAACAGTAAAAATGCCCCTGTACGGCAAATCGCATTTACAGGCAGCGAGAAAATCATAGACATAAAATTTATTCCTTCCGGCGAATATACCGTGTGGATTTACGAGGATTTAAACGGCAACGGTAAGTGGGATGAGGGCAATTTTTACGATGGCAAACAACCTGAAAAACGCTGGAAATACAATAAAACAATTAAAATTGAAGAGGATTGGCGAATTGAGGAAACATGGTCTGTAAAATAAAACGGTATGAAAAATTTTTACAAAAATAAAAACGTCTTTATTACCGGACATACAGGATTTAAAGGCGGCTGGTTAACGGAAATTTTGCATCTGTGGGGTGCAAATGTCTGCGGATATTCTCTGCCTGCCGAGGGTAAAGACAATTTTTTTAACGCTTTGAATATCGGCTCAAAATGCGAGCATATTACAGGCGATTTGCGTGATTACGAAGCATTGAAAACGGCACTGTTAAATGCGCAGCCGGATATTATTTTTCACCTTGCCGCACAACCCATTGTCCGTACATCTTATCAAATTCCGGTAGAAACATTCACCGTTAACACAATGGGGACGGCTAATCTTTTACAGGCATTGCGGTCGGTAAATAAACGTACGGAAGCAGTACTTATCACAACCGACAAAGTTTACAAAAATCTTGAAAACGGCAGGGCGTATCAGGAAAACGATCCGTTAGGCGGCTACGACCCATACAGTGCGAGCAAAGCATCTGCGGAAATCGTAATTCAATCATTCGGACTGTCGTTCTTTAATCCGGCAAAATTTAACGAACATAAAAAAAGTATTGTTTCCGTACGCGCAGGTAATGTAATAGGCGGCGGCGACTGGGCTGCCGACAGATTGCTTCCCGATATGATGAGAGCAATGCACAAAGGCGAAACAGTGGTACTTCGCAATCCTGCCGCAGTACGTCCGTGGCAGCATGTTTTGGAGCCGTTAACCGGTTATTTGCTTGCAGCCAAAATGCAGTACGAAAATCCTCTGAATGTATCAAACGCATATAATTTCGGACCCGACCCGCAAGATGTTTTAACAGTAGAACAGATAGCAAAAGCAGCAAATATTCCATATACTGTAATGAAGGATGAAAATTCTCCGCACGAAGCAAATTTGCTGCAATTAGATATAACAAGGGCGAAAAAAGAACTCGGTTTTAAACCTCAACTGTCGGCAACGGAGGCTGTTGCAAAAACCGTAGAATGGTACCGCACCTATTACGCCGAAAGTACCGGAAACAGCAACGACCGCACAGTAAAACTGACCGAACGGCAAATTTCCGAATACTTTGCCTCTTGCGAAGCCATGCCCACCTTATAGATTGCGCTCAATATTCCACACAAAAGCACGTAAACCGACTTCCCGATTCAATTCGTTTAATGTCCGCAGTTTTTCAAACAGCGGATCTATCTTGCTTTCATCCATAACGGCAAGAATTGAAACGTTCATTTCGGGCCACGTGTGTGTACCTCTGTGCGGCTCACCGTCCACGCTTCCGCGTCCCTGAACTTCGCCCCACAGGGTAAAGCCTTTTATTTCCAACATATCAAGAATATACTCTACCCTGTCTTGATGACTTTGATTGAATACGATAAATACTGATTTCATAATATCTTCTATTTTTACATTAGGAGTACGGATTTCACCTTTGGCTTAATTCACAGCATTATTATCCCTCCAAAAATTTATAATCTCTGCGTAATTTTTCTGCCTTGTTACGTTCACCGCGCCTTGATATTAAAGCATAAAACATCGGTACAACAATAAGCGTAACAATAGTAGAAACAGTTAGACCGCCTATAACAACAACGCCCATAGGTGCCCAAATTTCCGACCCTTCGCCGCTTGAAAGCGCCATCGGCAACATACCGAGAATTGTTGTCATTGAAGTCATTAAAACAGGGCGTAAACGGCTCTTGCCTGCAAGCGTTACGGCATCAACAATTGAATGTCCGCGCTCGCGCATAAGGTTTGTGTAATCTACCAGAACTATACCGTTCTTGACCACAATACCTATAAGTAATATCGCACCAAGTGCCGCAATCATATTAAGATACATTCCGGTAATAAAGAGCGATAAAGCCACACCTGTAAAGGCGAACAGTACCGCACTCATAATAATAAGCGGCTGCAGCAGCGATTCAAACTGCGATGCCATTACCACAAATACGAGAACAACAATAAGCAACATCAGCAGTCCCATATCACGGAATGAATCTTGCTGGTCTTCATAAGAACCAGCAAAGTCAATCATAATATCGGAATCGGACGGAATATGCAAATCAGCATCAAGTTTGGCGCGTACGTTTTCCGCAAGTTGTCCGAGCGAAACCCCAACAGGGGTAATATTCACCGACAACATTCTTTGACGCTGTTTACGCTCAATGCTCGGCGGTGCCCAATATTCGCTCACCGTACCGAGTTCGGACAATTTAAGTTTTTTACCTGTCGGAGAAGTAAGCGTAATATCGTTAATATTATCAATACTGTTACGATAATCCTCATCAAGACGAACAATAACATCGTATTCCTCTCCCACTTCACGGAACTGCGTTGCTGTAAGACCATTTATACGGTTACGCAGCATAGTTGCCACCTGTGCAACGGATAAATTATGTATGGCAAGTTTTTCCCTGTCAAAATTCACTTGCAATTCCGGCTTATCTTTTTTACGCGAAATCGTAACATCCCGCGCACCTTTAACGTCTGCAACAAGACCTTTTACTTCTTCGGCAATTTGATACGTGTAGTCAAGGTCATAACCGTAAATTTCAAGCGTAAGATTGTTGGACCCGCCGCCGCCGCCCAACATACCACCCGACACGACAACAGACGAGTTAATAATTTCGGGAAATTTCTTCAATTCCGAACGAAAATCATCTGCAATCTCAAAAATACTGCGCTCACGTTCTTTCTTATCCGTAAGACGTACCGTAAGAGTTATAATATTTGTCGCACTGCTGCCGAATAAGGACGAAAAACCCGCCTGGTCGTCGGCACCTGTTGATGACGAAACAATCTTTACTTCGGGATAGCGGCCGCGCAGCAAATCTTCTAACTTTTCAGTTGTTTTAAGTGTTTCCTCTACTCTGTATCCCGTAGCAAGTTCTGCCGTCACCTGAAAACGCCCCTCATCCGTTTGCGGCATAAAGTCGGTACCGATAAACTTAAATAAAAACATGGAAGCAGCAAAAAGCCCAAGCATACCGAATATTACCACTTTCTTATGTCTTAACGCACCTGAAAGCATACGTGCATAAAACACATCAAATTTGTTAAGTACAGGCAGAATAAATTTATCATGAAACTTTGCAAACCACGATAATTTTTGATTTTTGTCGCGCAATTTCAGAAGTTGCGCCGCAAGCATCGGCGTAATGGTTATAGCCGCAACAGCAGAGGTGATAATTGTTATCGTAACAATCCATCCCAATTCTTTAAATAACACACCTACCATACCCGTAAGGGTTGTAAGCGGCAGGAACACCGCCACAATAACAAGCGTTGCGGCAATAATGGAAACCCAAACCTCATTTGTGGCATATATCGCCGCCTCCCGCGGTCGGCTTCCGCGCTCAATATGCTTTGTAATATTTTCAAGCACAACAATAGCATCATCAACAACAAGTCCTATAGCAATGGATAAAGATGAAAGAGAGATGATATTTATCGAACTGCCTGTTAAAAACAAATAAATAAATGAAACAATAAGCGATATGGGAATCGTAAGTGCAACAATAAAAGTTGCCCGCCAGCGTCCCAAAAATATAAGTATAACGCAAACGACAAACAGCAGTGCATACATTATAGTTTCCGAAAGCCCGTTAATAGAATTTTGAATAAATGAAGATGAATCGAAAACCTCATTTATCTGTATATCTTTCGGCAATGTAACGGAAAGTTCATTGAGACGTTTTTTCACTCCTTTCGCAACCGCTACGGTATTTGAGCCGCTTTGTTTCATAATAATAAGTTGCAGGCCGCGCTGTCCGTTAGAACGCGAAACAAGCATCATATCTTTGATAGTATCTTTCACCGTAGCAACATCGCGTATATAAATATTACGTCCGTTATAACTTCCGACTATAAGATTACTTATTTCGTCGCTCTCGTTAAATTCACCCTCAACACGAACCTGATAATCTAACCTGCCCATACGCATACTGCCGGCAGGCAAATCCAAATTTGAACCCTGAATTGCCGCACCAATCTGTTCAATGGTTAAATTACAGGCGTCAAGTTTTTTCGCATCCGCATTTATGTAAATCGTACGTTCAGGCGCACCGTTAGTAAAGATAGATGCAACACCATTAACGCGGTTAAGCGGATTGACAATCCTGTCTTCAATAAGTTTATCCAAACCCGACATACTCTCTTTTGCCGTAATAGAGAACATCATGATAGGCATCATATTTGTAGAAAACTTAAAGATTGTAGGACGGTCGCAATCGTCGGGCAAATTTTCCAGAATACGGTCTATGGCATCGCGAATATCATTCGTAACACCGTCCAAATCCGTACCCCATTCAAACTCTATTGACACTACGGAAATATTGTCACGAGAGGATGAAGTAAGAGTTTTGACGTTCTCAACCATATTAACGCCATCTTCAACAATTTTAGTAATATTTTCCTCTATATCCTCCGCATTCGCGCCGGGATAAGTGGTCATAATTGAAATAGCGGGCATCTCCATTTCAGGATAGAGGTCAATAGGCAGTTTTGTCGAAGAATACAATCCGAGAATCAATACTGCCAAAAATATCATTATAACCGATACCGGCTTATTTACCGACGTTTGATATATACTCATAACTCTTTATTCTTTATTTTTTATTTAACGAACGCTGTCCCGAACATTCATGGCGGAAATTTTACTGCCGTCGATAAGCCGTCCCTGTCCTTCAACAATTACTTCCATACCTGATTTTATATCGGGAGAAATTACTTCAATCATATTATTATAACGTGCGCCGAGTGAAACAACAACTCTGCGTGCGACACCATTTTCATTAACAAAAATATACCGCTCATTGGAACCCTGTGCTTTTAAAATTGCGTAATCGGGCAACACAAGTGCTTCGGCTTTTCCAAGATGTAAAACAATACGTGTAAACATTCCCGGACGCAGAGTATTACTACTGTTTGCGATTACAATTTCAACATCAAATGTACGCGAATTAACATCTATTGTCGGATAAACAATTTCCAATTTGCCTGTGAATTTTTTATCAGGATAAACATCTGCAATTACATCTGCCGTCATTCCTTTTTTTACCTGCGGAAAATACGATTCGGGAATAGATACAATCGCTTTGAGTTTATCAATCTCAACAAGTGACAGGACAGCCGCCTTGCCTATTGCCGTAACAGGAGTGCCTGAATACATTTCGCCGTCTTCAAAATATTTTCCACTGACAATTCCGGTAAACGGTGCTTTAAGCACGGTATTCCTCGACAAATATTCACAATTCGTTTTTGCAACTTCATACTGCGTCTTAATCTGCTCATACGCCTGTTGCGCATAACTGCCCGCTTTATACAGAACTTCGGCGCGTTTATATTCCGTTTCCAAATTTTTAAGCTGCAATTCCGTTTGCAAAAATTGCGTCTTATCCATCTGCACTAATGTTTGCCCTTTCTTTACAACATCGCTCACATCAACAAAAAAATGTTCAATGCGTCCGGGCGAAGCGGGTGCGAAATGCACTTCTTCATACGCTTTCACGTTTGCAGGATATTCAACTTCCCTGTCAATAGTCTGCTCATTTAAAGTTACGGTAATAACTTTTTCCGTTTGCTCCACCTGCTCTTTTACGTCAAGTGATGTTTCCTGTTTTTTCTCATTGCACGACACACTTGCGAATGCAAATCCTGCTGCCGCAACTAATACTAAATTTCTGTTCATAATTATATTTATAATCGTATTCATATTCATATATCCGTATCTTATAATGTACCTAATAACTGTTCTAACTCTACTCTTGCCTGCAATACTTTTGAAACTGCACTTATGTAATCGGTTTGCGCACGCAGATAATCGGAATTTGCCGTTGTCATTTCCATTGACGACTTTACTCCGTTTATATATTTTAACTGTACACTGCTTAATACTCTTGCGGCAACGGAACTGTTTTGTTTTTGCGTTTCATACTGTTCCAATGCCGAACGAAAATTAAAGCGCAGTTGTTGCTCCTTTATCAACATTTGATCTTCAAGTAAAGCAGTATTTAAACGTGCGTTTATATAATCTACATTTGCCTGTTTGTATTTATAAGTGTTTTGTAATCCCGAAAAGATAGGGACATTTACCTGCAATCCGACTAAATTCGGTCTTGACATAAGAGAATTCATCGGACTTTCTACCATATTGTAAGTGTATCTATAAAACCCTGCAACGGTGGGCAAAAAATTCATCACTGCCGTAAGCCGCTGTTTCTTTGCCAAATCTTCATTTCCTCTAACAAGCATAAAAGCGGGATCGCTCTCAATATCGTAAGGAGTAGCGGCAATTTCAAGATTATTTTTTGAATTTATTAAATATTCCAGACTGTCCGTAAGAATAATTTCATCATTATTGCGCAAACCCATTTGAATTTTGAGTGTGCTATATGCAAGAACGCTGTTACGGTCGGCATCTTTAAGCATATTTTCCACAAGACTTACCTGTACCTGTATTTGGTCGGCATCTGTCTGTTCAAGCGCACCGCCGTCTGCAAGCGATTTTGTTTTCTCTGCCAAATCACGCATAAAAGCAATATTCCGCACAAGAATTTTTCTTGACTCCTCGCTTAATAATACGGCGTAATATGCCTGTGCGACCGACATTTTTAAAATTGACGCTTGATTTTCCTCGTTCAGTTCTGCCATCATCTGCCCTATTTTACCAAGGATTATTCCGACAATAGCATTACCGTTAAAAATAACCTGCGTAGCCTGCACTCCAACCGTACCGCTTGCGGCAGGTATGGTAAATCCCATATCCGTATTTATGTCTTTTAAACTGTTACTGTAATCAATCGTACCGGTAACTTTAGGTAAATAATTTCCAATTGTTTCTACTTTGCCGTAAAGTGCTTTAAGAGTGTTGTTCTTTATCTGCTGCAAATTTTTATTATTTTCCTGAGCATAATCGACTGCTTCCTGCAAAGAAATGTTGTATGTTTTTGCAGATGAACTTTCTTCCCGCAATTTGTACAAGTGCTTTTCTCTCTCTTTCGGAAAATCCTGCGCGGATACGGAAGTTGAAATGCAAACACCCGAAACCGCGGAAATCATAAGACCAATTTTAAATATTTTTTTCATACTACTGTTATAGACAATTAAACATTAAAAATATTTTACAAATCCAATTCTTTACTTAATTTATTTAATATTCGTATTCCTTCTGCGGTACATATTCCTCGAATAAACGGCTTTATTCCATTATTTTTTATATCGTCTTTCGTATATTTTCCTTTTTTTAACAATTCGTGATTATTCTTCATTATCACAGCCAGAAACAGATTGGCTAATTCTATATTGACTTCCTGACGGACATAGCCTTTTTTTTGTGCCATATACATAAAACCGACTATATATTCATCACTTTCTTTTTTAAATTTAGTGAAGTATTCATGAAACAGGTCGGCATGAAATTTTTCCAACTCATCAAAAAATCTCTCTGATATTTTATCGGCAAGTTGCTTTGAATAACTTATCAATTTAACAAGACCACGCATGTAATTATTTTTATTCTGCTCATTTTCCGTTTCAATATTTTCTCTGAATTTTTCATATTCATTATTCAATACACTGCGAAGCAGGTCGTCTTTGGAAGCATACATTGCGTATAATGTACGTTTTGAAATACCAAGCTGCACCGCAATTTTGTCCATTGTGACGGATTTGGCACCATGTAAATAAAAAAGCTGTTTTGCTTTTTCTATTATACGTTCTTCAAGTATCATATTTTATCATTTATTTTTTTTAATTTTAGAAAACCATTAGGAAACTCAAAAAAAAAAAAAAGTTTTCTCGGTTTTCAAAACGCACAAAGGTATAATAATTTTTTTTAAAAAACAAGTATTTCAATTTTCCGTATTTTTTCTAACTTTGTTCACATCGGACAAATTTAACTTTTATTGCTTTGAGAACAGATAACTCCCCATATTATTGGGGGTTTTCTTTTTTTATTGCATAAAATCAGGATTATGAATAAAATTAAATATTACAGTAAAGAAGGTTTGCAAAAATTAAGGGATGAACTCGACCATTTAACTAATGTGGAACGTCCCAATATTTCAAAACAAATTGCCGAAGCGCGTGATAAGGGTGATCTTTCCGAAAACGCCGAATATGACGCAGCAAAGGAGGCGCAGGGGCTTTGTGAGCTTAAAATTGTAAAATTGCGTGCGGAAATTGCAAATGCAAGAATACTTGACGAAAGTAAAATTGATACGTCTAAAGTTTTGCTTATGTCAATTGTTAAAGTCAGGAACACGAAAAACAATGCGGTTATGACTTACACGCTCGTTCCTGAAAACGATGCCGATTTGAAAAAAAACAAAATCTCCATTGGTTCACCTATTGCAAAAGGACTGCTTGGAAAAAAGGTTGGCGATAAAGCAGAGATAGAAGCACCGGCAGGAAAAATGCTGTTTGAAGTTTTGGATATTTCCCGATAATATAAAAATACCCGCTTTACGTACCTTTCACGTACCTTTTAACCTCTGCTGTCCGCCGTGTGCCGCATACTATCTGCTCTACGTACCTTTTACGTATCTTTACAGTCTCTGCTGTCCGCCGTGTGCCGCATACTATCTGCTCTACGTACCTTTATAGCCTCTGCTGTCCGCCGTGTGCCGCATACTATCTGCTCTACGTACCTTTCACGTACTTTTATAGCCTCTGCTGTCCGCCGTGTGCCGCATACTATCTGCTCTACGTACCTTTACAGATGAAAATTGTTTGCAATATTTTCGGCTATTTCTTGAAATTCCGCTGCCGACAATTTTAATTTTTCTTTAGCAAAATTTATTGTCGTATTATCCTGCAACGGTACAAGATGTACGTGAACATGCGGCACATCAAGCCCTATAACGCTTATACCGATTTTCGGCGCAGGGTATGCTTTTATAAGCGCATGCGCAACTTTTTTTGCAAAAACCATCAATCCGCTTAAATCTTCGTCGGAAAGATCAAAAATGTAATCTGTTTCTTTTTTCGGGACAACGAGCGTATGCCCTGCTGCGAGGGGATTGATGTCGAGAAAAGCGTAATAATTTTCGTCCTCTGCTACTTTGTAAGAGGGAATTTCACCTGCAATGATTTTTGAAAAAACAGTCATATTACTTTTTAATTATTCTGTTGCTGTTGGCTATTATAAATTGCTGCCACGATGTTTTTTTTCCGCCTGTATGTGTAACGCCCGCCGTAACATGGTTTGTACGCGCCGCAACATTTACTCCAAACTGCAAGCAATGGCACACAGCCGCACCCAGAGCGTCACTCGCATCCAAATAGTGAGGTGCTGCTGCGCCGTCAAGATTGAGTATTCGCACGAGCATTGCCCACATTTGCTCTTTAGTTGCACGTCCGTGTCCTGTGATTGACTGCTTTATTTTCAAGGGCGCGTACTCATAAACAGGAACATTCATGCTTAACGCCGCCGCAATAGCGACTCCCTGCGCACGTCCCAACTTAATTAACGACTGTGGATTTTTACCGTAAAACGGACTCTCTATTGAAAGTTCGCCGGGATTATATTTCTCAATAAGCGAAATAATTTTTTGGTGAATAAGTTTTAATTTTTCAGTCGGCTCTTTTACACGCCTCATATTGAGTACATCCATCCGAATAAAAGAAATCTTAGAGTTATTGCGCGAAACAACGGCATAGCCCATTAAAAGAGTACCCGGATCAATCCCCAAAATTGTCATAATATAAGCATTGCGTCGCCGAAAGTTAAAAATCTGTATTTTTTAGCAATGGCTTCCTCGTATGCTTTCATGACAAGGTCGCGTCCGCCGAATGTGCAAACCATAATAAACGGCTGGTGTGAGGAAGAATGAAAATTGCTCAACATGCAGTTAGGAACGCGGACATTGTAAGGCGGAAAAATAAATTTGCTTGTCCAGCCATCATAGGGATTTACAAAACCATCTACCGACACCGAACTTTCCATCGCTTTAAGAGTTGAAGTACCTACAGCACAAACCTTTCTCTTGTTGCGCTTAACTTCATTTATATGCTCTGCCGACTTTTCGGAAATAAACACTTTTTCCGAGTCTATCTTATGTTTACTTAAATCCTCAACATCAATACTGCGCTCGGCATCCAAACTGCAATGCAGGGTGATAAATTCACTTTCTACCCCTTTTATCTCCATTTTCTTCAACATCTCTCTGCTAAAATGCAGTCCTGTTTCGGGAACACGCACAGCACCTTCCTCAGTCGCAAAAACAGTTTGACAGCGAATCCTGTCTCTCGCCTCTTCTTCGGGCTTTCTTTTCTCTAAAAGGTATCTCGGCAAAGGGGTACGCCCTATTTTGCTTAACTGTTCCCTGAAACTTTCATAAGGACCGTCAAAAAGGAAACGAATAATTCTGCCGCGGGATGTCGTATTATCTATAACATCGGCAACAAGATCTTCGTTTTTGCCGAAGAAAAGTTTATTGCCTATGCGTATTTTACGTGCAGGATCGACAAGAACGTCCCATAGCAGGGTTTCGCGGTCAAGTTCGCGGAGCATAAAAACGGAAATTTGCGCCGGACCGCCCTCTGTCTTTGTTTTGTCGGCTTTTTCACCGCTTAAAAGAGAAGGGAAAATACGAGTATTGTTAAATACCATCATATCGCCCTCATCAAAATAGTCAAGAATGTTTTTAAATTTTTTGTGTTCTATTTTACCGGTATCCCGATGAACAATCATAAGCCGCCCTTCTTCGGGCGTAAGAATTCCATCTTTTGTTTCCAATGGATAAGCGGGGATTAACTCTTCCGGTAGTGAATACTTAAAGCGTGATAACTTCATGTGATTATAATTTGTTAATCAAAGTTATATGGAACTTACAATTGAAAGTCGCGCCCACAGCCGAATCCAAATCCGCATAATAATCATTTATTCGAGTGGTAAATTTTTGACATGTTCGTTTCATACTGATTTTTGCCTTAATTTAAAAGCGTGCAAAGTTAAGATTTCTTTGCAAGAAACGCAAGTAATGATTTTTCTGTTTTCTGCTTGTCATTTTTGCTTATTTTCGCAAAGCGGGGTACATTATAATAATTCTTATTTTTTTCATATCTTTGCATTAAACAAATGTTTAAAATACATGTTTAATAATAAAAATGACTATACCGAAGTTCAGCAGCGAATAGTTCTGTCTGCGCGTAAACTGTTTATTCAAAGGGGGTTGAAAGGAACTACCGTACGCGATATTGCAAACGATTCCAATACGAATATTGCAATGGTTAATTATTATTTTCGTTCTAAAAATAATCTTTTTGAAACAGTTTTTGGGGAAACTTTTAATATTCTGGTGAAAAAAATTTTTTCAATCAAAAATTCAAATTTGCCTTTTTTTGACCTTGTGCGCGAATGGATTTATTCTTATTATGACACATTGATAGAATACCCCGATTTGCCGAATTTTGTGCTGAATGAACTTTCACATAATCCCGGTATGCTGAAAGACAATAAGCAATTTCAGCAGTTACATCAGCTTTACTACTATTTGGTTGAACAGTTGCTCGAAGAAGAAAGAAAAGGAACAATTCGTCATGTTCCTGTCAATGATTTTGTGATTAATATTATTTCTCTTTCGGTTTTTCCCTTTGCTGCTTATCCTGTTGTGTCGCAGTTTTTAAACCTTTCAAAATCACAGTACGTCAAAGCGATGAAAAAACATCGGGAATATGTAGCTGATTTTATTATTCAAGCTATCAGAAAATAAAAAGATTTATTTTTTACTGTTTAATTAAACAGATATTTAGAATAATTATTAAAATATGAAATGAGCATATAAAATTTATAATCGTATGAAACGAATGAAAACAGGTATAGATGCAGGATCTACGACGATTAAATTTATAGTCATGGATACGTCCGACCAAATCGTATATAAGTCATATCGACGTCATCAGGCAAATATTCGTTTAGTGTTTACTGAGGAATTGCGGGAAATAAGCCGCCGCTTCCCCGATACGAATTTCAGCGTTACACTTACAGGTTCGGCGGGTATAGGTATTGCGGAGCGTGCGGGAGTCCCTTTTATTCAAGAAGTTGTGGCTTCCGTTGAGGTGATGAAAAGACTGTATCCGCAGGCAAAAACGCTTGTTGACCTGGGTGGTGAAGATGCCAAAATGGTGTTTTTGGAGAACGATAAACAGCCTGATATTCGTATGAACGGCAGTTGTGCAGGCGGAACAGGTGCGTTTATAGATCAAATGGCCGATTTGATGAATATCACCGTTGATGAACTTGGCAAACTTGCTTTACAGGGTGAAAGAATTTATCCTGTCGCTTCACGTTGCGGCGTGTTTGCCAAAACAGATGTACAAAATCTGATTTCAAGAAAAGCCAAAACTTCCGATATTGCCCTGTCTATACTTCACGCTGTAGCATTACAGAGTATTACCACTTTGTCAAGAGGTCACACTATTTGCCCGCCTGTTGTTTGTATCGGCGGACCGCTCACTTATCTCCCTACTGTCCGCAAGGCATTTCAAAATATTCTCAAACTTGAAAGTACCCAGTTGCTTGTGCCTGAAAACAGCGAGTATTTTCCTGCATGGGGTTGCGCTTTGCTAAATTCCGATAATCAAGTTGATATACAGGAACTAATCCGAAAGATAGACACAAAGGAAAATACCGGAAAAGATACGTTACCTGCTCTTTTTAAAAACACTGCCGAATATCGGGAATGGAAACAAAACAGGAAAATTAAAACATTAAAAAGCCGCGAATTGCAGGAAAATGAAACGCTTAATTGCTTTCTCGGTATAGATAGCGGCTCAACGACTACGAAAATTCTGATTATTGACGAAAATGAGCGTGTCGTATTCAATTACTACACGACAAATCAGGGAAACCCGCTGAAAAAGACGGTAGAAGGGTTACAGAAGTTTTACGATTCGGCAAAGGAAAAGAACGTTGAAATCAATATAATCACTTCATGCTCCACCGGCTACGGCGAAGATTTGATAAAATCGGCTTTTAATCTTGATTACGGAATTGTAGAAACGGCAGCGCATTTTACAGGCGCAAAATATGTTGACCCGAATGTATCTTTTGTGCTTGATATAGGCGGGCAGGATATGAAATCTATCTTTATTGATAATGGTGCTATTTCACGTATTGAACTCAATGAAGCGTGTTCGTCGGGCTGCGGCTCGTTTTTACAGAATTTTGCAGCAACTGTGAATTTGTCCATGTCCGAATTTTCGGAGGTTGCCTGTTTGGCTGACTGTCCTGCCGATTTGGGAACACGCTGCACCGTTTTTATGAACTCAAAAGTAAAACAGTCTCTGCGCGAGAATGCTTCTTTAAGTGATATTGCGGCAGGATTAGCCTGTTCGGTGATTAAAAACTGCCTGTTTAAAGTACTGAAAATAAATAATCTGAACTGTCTCGGCGATAATATTGTCGCTCAGGGCGGAACTTTCCGCAATGACGCAGTGTACAGGGCGTTGGAATTGCTCTCCGGTAAGTTGGTAAGCAGTACCGACCATCCCGAACTGATGGGTGCGCTCGGAGCAGCCTTGTATGCGAAAGAGATGGTAAGCGACAAAGCGGCTGCAATTGGTGCGCCCGGAACAACTCCGTATGCGAAAGAGATGGTAAGCGGCAAAGCGGCTGCAATTGATGCGCCCGGAGCAGCCTTGTATGCGAAAAAGACGGCGAGCGGCAAAGCGGCTGCAATTGGCATAACGCCGCTGACGGATTTGCAAAACATTGAGACAAGGGAATTAAATTGCAAAGGTTGCAGTAACAAATGTGCGGTTCTGTGTTTCAAATTTGCGAACGGAAATATATGCTATGCAGGAAATAAGTGTGAAAAAGTGTTTTACGATAAGAGTACCGCGCCGAAAAAAGGTTTTAACGCTTTTGAACTGAAGAACGAAGTACTTTTCGGCATGCGCACCGCCGGACGAGGGAAGAAGATGGGTATTCCCCGCGTGTTGAATATGTACGAAAACTATCCGTTCTGGAAAACTCTGTTTGAGCAGTGCGGATTTGAGCCGGTGCTTTCGCCCGAATCAACTTTTGCTCTGTATGGAAAAGGCGCGGGCTATGTAATGTCGGATAATTTGTGCTTTCCAGCAAAACTTGTACAGGGACATGTGTTGTCGCTGCTTGAAGCGGGCGTCAGCCGCATTTTTTATCCTGTCGTGGTGAAAGAAAAAAAGGAGTCGGAAAGTTCCTGCAATTCTTATAACTGCCCTGTAGTAAGCGGCTATCCGGACGTTATCCGAAGTGCTATTGAGCCGGCGGAAAACTATAACATTCCATTTGACAAGCCGGTTATTACGTTTCATAACGAAAAGGCACTTAAAAAAGGCTGCTTGAAATATATGTCAACACTCGGTGTTTCGGAAAAACAGTTTAACCGGGCTTTTAAAGCGGCTATAGCCGAACATAAAAGGGTAAAAGAACAAATGTATGAAACACAAAAACGTTTGCTCGACAGTTTTGTTGCCAACAACGAGCCTGTATTTATTGTTACCGGACGCCCTTACCATGCCGACCCTCTCGTACAGCAAAAAACAGGACAGATTCTATCCGACCTCGGTGTAAATGTTCTAACCGATGATGTATTTTTGCAGGGAAAAAACGATGAGTTCGACCGACTGAATATTGTTTCGCAGTGGGCATATCCCAACCGCACCGTACAAGCAGCAATGGAAGTAGCAAAACTCCCTCAAAATGTACAACTCGTACAGCTTAACTCTTTTGGTTGCGGTCCCGATTCGTTTTTTATGGATGAAACAGGGCAAATACTTAAACAAGCCGGCAAAAATCATATTGTTTTACGTATTGACGAAATTGCAAGTCCCAGTGCCATCAGATTGAGGTTACGGTCGATGATAGAATCGCTTCGTAACGCGGCACCACCTGCCGTAAACAATAAATACAGGAGTTATCCGACAATTTACGGCAAAGAAGATCGGGAAAAGATAATACTTGTTCCATGGTTTAGCGATTTTTTATCGCCTTTTATTCCCGCTGTCGGCGAACTTGGCGGCTACAAAGTGTTTAATCTTCCCAAGCCGGGCAAAGCCTCTGTTGAAACAGGTTTGAAGTATGGAAATAACGAAGTCTGCTATCCTTCTACCTTGATTTTGGGCGATATTATAAATGCTCTGCAATCGGGAAAATACGACACGGAAAACTGTGTCGCGGCAATTACGCAAACCGGCGGACAGTGCAGAGCGAGCAATTATTTGGCACAAATCAAATCAGGATTGAAAAATGCCGGTTTTGACAATGTTCCTGTTTTGGCGGTTACAACCGGAAAAGTCTATCAAAACGAGCAGAAAGCATTTAATTTTCCGTTAGTTAAATATCTTAATATAATTATTTATACTCTGTTGTATGCCGACATGCTGCAACAAATGTACAGTTCGACAATTGTGAAAGAACTGAAAAGAGGTGAAACGCAATCACTGTTCAATCATTATATAGATCTTGGTATCAGTGCTGTAAAACGCAACAGCCATAAAACGTTACTTCAACTTTTGAAACAGGCTGTCGCTGATTTTAACAATATTGATGTAGAGAATAAATCTTTTTGCAAAATAGGTTTGATTGGTGAAATTTATGTAAAGTATAACAGTTACGGTCAGGCACATATTGCGGAATGGCTGCGGGAGAAGGGGCTGGAAGTTGTAACGCCTCCGATTTATGATTTTTTTATGCAGTATTTCGTTAATTCACGAGTAAATGCCGATAATGGTGTAGAGCAAAAAAACAGATTTATTCGCTTTTTCAACTCGCTGGCTATAAAGTATATGAACAAATGTGACAAAGATGTACAGCGTATTGTCCGGCATTTCAGGTACTATGAACCGTCCGAATCTATTTTTGAAAAGGCTGAGTATGCTTCCGATATTTTAGACCTCTCAAATCAGTTCGGCGAGGGGTGGAATATTGCGGCTGAAGTTGCCTGCTACGCTCACAGAGGTATTAACAAGGTGGTGTGTGTCCAGCCTTTCGGATGTATTGCCAACCATGTTATTGCTAAAGGTATTGAGAAGCGGCTGAAAAAATTCTACCCGCAAATGAATATGCTGTTTCTTGATATTGACGGCGGAACGGCGAAAGTTAATTTGCATAACCGTCTGGAGTTTTTGATAGCGTAAATAATTCTATCATTTGCAGTATCGTAACTAATTTTGACCATCTTGCTGACGCCGGCAAAATGGTCTGCGACTTTCTAATCCGTCACTCGGTTTTGCGAAATCACTCTGCAATATAACCCCTGTGCGGTCTAACAGAAAATAGCACGGAAAATGTACGGCATCCAAAGAGCGCATTAAAGAAATTTGACGATTAAAATAAAGATAAGGTATTTTGGATTTTTTTGAACTAAATGTACGATAATCGTGATAATAAGTCATAAATTCATCATCAACATTTATCAAAATTACCTTAACGCTATCTTTATAATTTTTTTCGGGAATACGAAGTAATACATCGGTTTCAGTAAGACAATCAGGACAAAGAATATTATTTGCACTTATAAATCCGACATAAAAATATGGTGCGTCAAAATCTTTCAGCAAATTTTCAAATAAGATATTCTGTCCGTTAAAATCTTTCAAAATCATTGATTTGAAACTTTTTACACTACTCCACTCATTCAACACATTGTCTATTATCCGACTCAATTCGTTAAACTTTGTCTTATCCGATAACGCTTTTAAAAGTGATTTTACACGCGCCATAACAACAGCCTGCGCATGTGCAGGCACCGATAAAACATACTGATAAAGCATTTTTATACAGATATATTCACGCAACATTTCATTGCGTAAAAACGGATCTATACCCATTGTGTCAAGCAGATTATCTATTGTTGTATTCAACAGAAATTTACCGGAAAAACGAGAAAAGTAATTATTGAAAAAATCGCCGACAAACTCCACAAAATAGTCGTTATTTAGAGAAAACGGAACACTTTCTATATAATTTTCAAAAAGTGCTTTGCGATTCATTTTACCTGTTGCTTCCTCATATTTTGCAAGACGATAGCGGTTCATTTTTGTCAAATAACCGGAATCATTTTTAAAAAGAAAAAATGAGGAATCGGAGTAAGACACAGCATACATCAAATCAGGTATCTGTTCGCTTTCCCAAAAGCAATTTACTTTTTCTGCAAGATGATAATCGAACGCAAGAAAATCCAATGAAATACGCATTCCCGGCACAGCATATACAAACGTTTGATAATAGTCAATTTCCAATTTAACGGAACATGAATTTGTAATATTAAAGTCTAAATAAAATTCTCCGTCTTTGCTTATCGTATCGCACGCCAAATAAAGCGGCTTATGCGTGATATAATCGGCAACAGTTAATACTTTTACTGTTCTGCCTTCCGCACCTTTTGCCGTCCCGCTGATAACAGTCTGAGATATAGAGGAACCATAAACAAACAGAAAACAGGAAAATAAAACTATGCGGTTAAACATTGTTTTTTTCAAATTTTTCAAGAATATCGGGAAGTTGACGCAACGCAACAAGTTCTCTCCATTTTTTGACTACTTCAATAGCGGGCGCACCGAAATACGTTTTTCCGCCCTCTATTGACTTATCTACTCCCGAAGTAGCCAAGACAATCGCACCTTTACCCACAACAATATCTTTATTCACCATAACATTAGCCCAAAGAATAACGTTATCCTCTATAACGGTAACACCTGCTATAGCGCAGTGCGAGCCAATAAGACAATGCTTTCCTATTCTGGTGTCGTGCCCTATCTGAACAAAATTGTCCATCTTTGTTCCCTGCCCCACAACGGTATCTGCCGAAACCCCTCTGTCAATTGCACATAACGCACCTATTTCCACATCGTTTTCAATAATTGTACGACCGGACGATTCAAACTTTCTGAATTGCCCTTCAGGATTTTTTCGCTGGAAATAGCAAGCGTCGCTACCGATAGAAACATTAGACTGAATAATTACATTATCGCCCAAAATGGAATAATCGTTGATTGTGGTATTTGCGTGAATAATGCAGTTCTCTCCTATCTTGACAAAATTACCTACAAATACATTCGGCTGGATAACAGTACCCTTACCTATTTCCGCAGTAGGTGCAATAACCGTATTCGGAAACCGCGATTGAAAATCTTCATTAGCGGCAGTCTTTTCGAGTCCCTGCTTATATGATATAAACGGACGAAAATGCAGAGTTAATTTATTGAAATCGGCAAAAGGATCTTTTGAAACAAGAATCGCTTTACCGGAGGGAATTTCTACATCTTCCCTGTCAATAATAATAACAGACGCCTTTGAATTCAGTGCCTTGTCGTAGTATTTCGCCAAATCAACAAACGTAATTTCGTTGTTCTCTACCACATGGACTTCATTCATTCCACATAATTCCAAATTAATATTTCCGTGCATTTTAACATCGCCCAGAATAGTAACTATATCCTTCAGAGAAATCGGTTTTTCAAACTTCATATTTAATCATTAACACGATTAGAGTACTCGCCTGAACGAGTATCTATACGTACTTTTTCACCTTCATTTATAAAAAGCGGAACACGAACGGTTGCACCTGTATCAATCTTTGCATCTTTCATTGCATTCGTTGCAGTATCACCTTTAATACCCGGCTCAGTGTATGTGATGATAAAATCCATATACACAGGCAATTCAACAACAAGAGGCGTTTCTGTTTCGGCATGGATAAGAATTTCCGCAACTGTTCCCTCTTTCAGAAACTGCGGATTTGTTATCATAAATTCAGGAATAGCCATCTGTTCAAATGTTTCTGTATGCATGAAATTATACCCTGTATCGTCTTGATACAAAAATTGATAGGGACGGCGTTCCACACGTGCGGTATCAATTTTAGCGCCTGAGGGAAAAGTATTTTCAAGAACTTTACCCGTTTTTAAATTTTTTAATTTCGTACGCACAAATGCCGCACCTTTACCCGGCTTCACATGTTGAAATTCTACAACCTGCCAAAGATCATTTTTAAAATCAATACAAAGCCCATTTTTAATATCTGCTGTAGATGCCATAATTTTATGTTGTTATAATAATTTTGATAAATTGAAAACTAACATCCTCACCGCTACGGCAACAAGGATTACACCGAAAAATTTTCTTAAAATATATACGGTATTGCCGCCAAGAAATTTTGACAGCACGCCTACATAGCGTATCACAACAAATACTACAACCAAATTTGCCACCACAGCAAGTAATATGTTTAATAAACGGTATTCCGCACGCAGCGACAAAAGCGTTGTCAAAACACCTGCACCGGCTACAAGAGGAAACACTATCGGAATAAAACCGTTTGAACTTTCCTGAGCATTATACTTAAAAATTTCTATATCTAAAATCATTTCTACCGCAAGCACAAAAAGGATAAGTGCGCCTGCAACAGCGAACGCATTGTTATTAACATTAAATAAATCAAGGATAACCTGCCCGACAAAAAGAAACACCACCATTATAACGAGCGACAGAAGCGATACATTAAGAGCATTTATCCTGCCTTTGCGCTTGTTTATATCTATGATAATGGGAACAGCACCTGTAATATCAATAATTGAAAACAATATGATAAATACGTTCGCAAATTCATTAAAATCAAAAATAAAATTAGAAACATTAAACATCTATTTTTCCAAATTTAGTTTATCTATTGCTTCAATTGCCTGTATGGCAACCGGATCATCCGCGTCAACACTAAGAACATTTGAAAAATATTCTTTTGCTTTAAGGTACTCATCCTTCGCCGCCTTTACGTTATTTTTATTCGCCGTTGCCTTTACATCCGCCTGAACGTAATAATAATATCCCAAATAGCGGTAACCCTCCGAAAGTTCACGTTTGCGTTTATCGGCATCGGGCAAACAAATCTCAATAACTTTCTCATAATACGGCTTTGCAAGACCGTCAACCGTTTCCATATCAATAAGGGAATTTACTCTCGCTCTCCAAAAATAACCAAGATAGTTATCGGGAGCAAGTTCGGAAAACAGTTGGAAAATCGTGTCGGCTTTCTTCAAGTAAAATATCTGAGATTCACGCATTGTAGAATCAAGATTACTCGCCATTGAATACAGATTCCTGCCGTATTTAAAAAGCACAACAAGATCATCTTTTCCTGCTATAACCGCGTACAAATCGTAATATTTTGCAGAGGAATCAATCCGCTTTTCTTTTGCGTACATATCCGCAATGTCCTGATATAAAAGTTTGCGGTTTGTGTCAATTTCTATTGCACGTTTATAACTTTCGGCTGCTTCGCCATAAAGGGTACTTTCGGCTTGTTCCTCAGCAAGTGCAATATAGTCAAGTGCTATAATCTTGTCTTTCGGCGCACCGGCTATAAATTTTTCCAACATGTCCGTTACACCTGTTTCGGTTTTTGCCTTTATATAAGCATGAATACGATTTGCTACGAAATTATCCGGCTCTTTTTCCAAAACAGGCATGATTATGGGGAACACCTCGTCGTATCTCTTATCCATGTACAGATAAAGCGCGTAATTCAACAGATGATTTTCCGTATAATTACCGTCTTTAATAAACTTCGCATAACTTGCAACGGCATCGCTCATTTTGCCCTGACGGTAATGATATTCTGCGAAAATAGCGTCAATACCCGCAAATAAATCACCTGTTGCCGCTTCCTGTTCCTTCGCCTGCTGCAATGTCGCTAATGCCAAATCTCTGTTCAAAGTCATATAAATAGTTGCGTATTTTATATAAGAACTTAACAGTTCGGGACTGAAATACGAAGCCTGCTCGTACTGTGAGGCAGCATCCATCGGTTTATTTTGCAGATATGCTATATCTCCCTTTAACATATAAGGCAATCCGCTTTTATTGTTCACTTTAATTGCCCTGTCAATATACTTATTCGCGCTATTATAATCTTTTTGCGAAACATACGCACGTGCAACAGCAAGATAAACCTCTACATTTTTTTTGTCGGCAGAAATTGCCTGTTTAAAAATTCCCTCGGCTGCCTTCGGATTTTCGCTAAGCGTTGTAAGACCTGTTTTACCTACGTTATTATACAAATACGCAGGATCTTCAACTATGCCTTTGTCAAAATAAAAAATTCCCGAATCAGGCATTCCCATACGGATAAATGCGTTTGCAATATAATAGCACGCTTCTGCCTTGCTTCTCGGCTCCGCACTTGAAGCACAAACTTTTTTGAAGAACACAACGGCAGCCTCATCCATTCCCGAATGATAAAGATTTAAACCTGTGGTGCTTTGCGCTTTCACAGGGATGGCAAACAGTAATATCGTTACCATTGCCGCACTGATAAGAATTTTCAAAATCTTCATATTATTATACATTTATTTACATCACACATAATTTACTTTTCTCTACTCGCTGTATAGCCAAAACGAGGCTGCCGGTTACCGCTACAATTGTTCCCTGACATTAACAATATTCAAAGGCATTGTCGCAGGAAGTAATCCTGCTTTCAGAATTATACGCTGTCCCCTGCTTGAGGTTACAAAGTTAACAAATCCTGTCGGAAGTCCGCCAAAAGGATCGTTTATATTCAGATAAATATCACGTCTGAACGGATACTGCCCCGTATAAAGGTAATATTGATACGGTTGAACTCCATTGATACGCATTACCTGTACATCGCTCAAAAACTCTCTCGTAATGGAGTCATACTCGCTGCTAATCCAGTTAACACCTATTATTCCTATAGCAGACCGCGTTTCTTTCACATACTTTACAACGGCATCGCTACTGCCCGCCGCAAACGATCGCGGCGAAAGTTCTTTGCTGTTAATAACAGTGTCCTGCACATAGCGTACAGTACTTGAATTGCGGTTGTCATAAGCGATTGAAAATGCACCCAGACGACTGTTCTTAAACACTTCGTTCCAGCGTGTAACTTCGCCGTTTAAAATTTGTTTCAGCGCATTTGCCGTAATTGCGCTGTCGGGGTTATTTTTATTGATAACAAACGCGATGCCGTCTGTTGCCATTTTTATTGATTTCGGAAACTGTTTCTTACTGTTCAAGTACTTTATTTCTTCGTCCGTAAGTTGGCGTGTCATAACGGCAAGGCGCGTACTGTCATGCAACAACGCATTTATTGCCTCTACTTCACTTACACTTTTCAACACTATGCCCGACATCGGATACATTGCTTCAAAAACATCTGCTTCTTCCCTCACAATGGGTACAAGTGTTTCATCAACCGCAATCTTTATAAAACCGCTGAAAAGCGTTTCTTTCGGAGCATTGTTTTTACTCCTGCCGCATCCTGCGACCGTTAAAATAAGCAGTCCCATAAATACAGATATGCCCACTGTTCCCAGTGCGCATATCCATTTGTTAATATGATTGCCGTTTACCATTATTACCGGATATTGCAGGTTAAACCTGCAACAAAATTCGCCAAACTAATTGTGGCAAAATATTATTTTAAATTAAAGTTAATAGGCAGCCTGAAACGCACCGCTACTGCCTGTCCACGCTGACGACCCGGCAACCATTTGGGCATTTTCTGAACTACGCGAATTGCCTCTCTGTCAAAAACAGGATCCGGACTGCGCAAAACACTAATGTCGCGAATTGTGCCATCCTTTCCCACAGTAAATTGGACATACACCGTACCCGAAACACCTCTTTCGGCGGCGGCAGGGGGGTATCTCAATTCACTTTGCAGCCACTCCAAAAGTTTTGCCTCACCACCAGGGAAAGCGGGTGATTGCTCTACAATTTCAAAAACTTGGTCATTAACCGCATTTGCAATAAGATTTGCTTCCTCAACATCTCTTATATCCTCACCTGTACCGTCGTCATTTCCTTGAACGTCCTTGATGGAAATCGCCGCCGTACTTTTTGTGAGTTCTTCCTGTGTTTTCATTTCGTCCTCGTCATTAACCTTGCTATCCTCAGTAATTACAGGCGGGGTGAACTTGATAGTTGTTTTCAATTCGGGCGGGGGGGGCGTGGAATGATCTATCTGTTGTTCCTCTTCTTTCGGCTTCTCCTCTAATGCGGAAAGTTCGGTTACACGCGTTTCCTCTCTGTCTCTGCCTTCAAATTTCAAAAGTGTCATTAAAGACGGTATTGAACCGACAAGAAATGCAAATATTAAAATTATAGCAAAAGCAAGCAGGTGTCGTTTGGAAGTATTTTCACGAAGTTTGTAGGCTCCGTATTGCTTATTCTTACCTTCAAAAACTAATCCTCTCCACGATGAGGAAAATATGTTAATATCTTTTGCCATAGTTTTACTGACTTTGTTCTCTATATTCTATTACTTCTTTCAAATCGGATGTATATCCTTCATGAGTAAGGTCCTGCAAAACACGCAAGTCGCCCGGAGTAATGTCTGAAATAGCGTAGCGGCCTATGTTGCATATTTGCATTTCGTCAAGAGCATCAATCAAGTCTTTATACTGCGAAAATTCGGTTGCCTTAATCATTACTACAGGCGAATTTTTATCGGAACGTACTTCGGATGCCTCCGTTTGGTACTGCTCATCGGATATTTCCAAATTCTCTTTCTTCTTTTTTAATTCCAAAATTTTCCTGACAACCTCTTCATTTCTTCCCAGCAACACTTTACGGATTCCGTCTGCCGAAAAATCGGTTTCGGTAACACTTTCCGGATGATCATAATCGGGCAGTCCGAAATAATAATATACCTTAGAATTTTTACCCAAAAGTATGGTTATTGCTTTTGACTCTTTAACCTTGTTTTGATCCTGCTCCGAAACAATATCTTTTCGAGGCATCGAAATTTCCATTGTTTGCGGCTTACTCATCGTAGTACAAAGCATAAAAAAAGTGATAAGCAACATATTCATGTCCACCATAGGGGTAAAATCCACATGAATATTAAATTTCTTCTGTTTGCCTTTTTTTTGTTCTCCCGAGTCTTTTTCCTGTATTTCTGCCATAACTTTTTTTTCTTAATCGTTTAAAATAGCGGGCATATCACGCAAAGATGTAATCAGGTTATAACGGTTTTCACGCAAATCCTGCAATGTATTCATTATATCGCGTATAACCGGATACGGAGTAGTTCCGTCTGCCTTTATTGCTATAATGAGTTCGGCATTTGCTTCACGAGAAAATTTAACCCAATTTTTCAGTTCATTGTTTGTACTGTCGGAAGGAATACCGTAATCCATAATTATTTTGTCCTGCTCTTCCGATGGCAAGCCCAAAAACTGTTTCATTCCATGGATAGGTACACCAAAATTGGGTGCCAAACTGAATTTTTTCAGTTCTTCGCTCGTAAATTCTACACTGTAGAACTCTCCCATTTTTTCAAGCACACTCCAACGGTCGGTCTGTTTATCCAAAGACATAAAAACTTTACCGTCTTTTTCTACAAGAATGGACATGATATTTGTTTCGGGAATCTTAATTTCCGAAACCGACTGAGGGGGATTTACCTGCACCGGCTCTTTTTGAATAAAAGTCGATGTGAGCATGAAAAACGTTAACAGCAGAACCGTAACGTCGCTCATAGCCGTCATGTCAATAAAAGTAGATTGCTTTTTTACTTTTTTGCTCATAGTGCTTTATTACCACTGTTTTTTATAACTACACCTTGTGCTTTCCTGTGAATGCCTGTGCCAAATATGCACCAACTTCGTCAATTGAATGGGTAATACCATCAATTTTTGTTGTGAAAATGTTATAAAATATAACTGCACAAGCACCTGTTGCGATACCAAACGCCGTATTAACAAGTGCTTCGGAAATACCTGTTGAAAGTGCTATAGAGTCGGTGCCGCCGGTGGAAGAAAGAGCAGCAAACGACTTAATCATACCGATAACAGTACCAAGAAGTCCCAAAAGGGTACCAAGCGTTGTAGTAGTAGCGATAATAGGCAGATTTTGCTGCATACTCGGAAGTTCAAGCATAGTTGCCTCTTCCAAATCCTTACGCAAAGCAAGTTGCTTTTCCTCTTTTGTCATATTCGGATCGTCTGCAACTTCTACGTACGTTTTCAGAGATGTTCTAACAACATTTGCAACAGAACCTTTTTGCTTATCGCAAAGAGCAACGGCACCTGCTATATCCCTTTTGTCAAGCAGTTCTTTTACTTTTACTACAAATTTTTCAAGATTTCCTTTTCCCTTTGCTTTGCCTATGGCAATAAACCGTTCTACTGCAAGGGTAAGAACCGTAAGAAGTAAAGTTTGAATAATAGGAACAATAATACCGCCTTTGTAGATAGTGCCGAGAAGATTACCGGGTAAAGGGTGGTTATTAGGGTCGTTGTTCATAAAGTTCGACGGATTGCCGTAAACAAAATAGAAAATACATTCTGCTACAATCAAACACAATACGATAATAAGCAAACCGGATACTCCCAAGCTTCTTTTTTCAAGTTGTTTCATAATTACTGTTGTTTTTTTATTTTAATTTGTTGATTTTGTTGACATTGATAATTTTGCACAAATTTTGCACTCGCCAAAGGTATAAAAAAAAAATGATATTTTACTACCTTTGTTCAAATTCCGTATAACAATGAACCGGCTTGATATTATTTTTATTATTCCGCTTTGCTGGCTTGGCTTCAATGGCGTGCGTAAAGGTTTTATTATGGAAATCGCATCTTTGCTTGCTATTATTGCGGGCATTTACGTTGCATACCATTTCTCGGAACTCGTTTACGAATGGCTGAATTTAACAGGAAGCGGCGCAAAGGCTGTTGCTTTTATTATTACGTTTTTATCTGTACTAATCGGCATTTTCTTTTTGGGAAAAGCCATTTCTGCCGCTGCTAAAAAATTGTCGCTTTCGTTTTTTAACCGTATTCTCGGACTTGTATTCGGGCTTTTGAAGGCACTTATTTTTTGCGGAGTAATTGTTTATCTTATTGTTTCGTTTGACCCCGAATGTAAATTTATCAGTACATCATTGCGCGACGGTTCACTGTTTTTCAGGTGGATTGAAGGACTTGTTGTTTGGGTTACGGCTTAATGCTTAACAAACTTGGCACTCCGACCGTTTATCTCCATAATGTACATTCCTTTGGCAAGTGCCGCTACCCTTATTTTGCCGTCCTTTTGAACATTTCCGCTCTGTACGCATTTTCCCTGCATTGAGTAAATTTTGTAATACTCCGCTCTGTTTATGCCTGTTATTTTCAACTCTGCCGTTACAGGATTGGGATAAATTGCGAGTGCCGTATTAGTTGCTGCCTGTATTGTTTCTTTTGCAAGATTAAGGTCCTGATATTCCTCAACAAGCGGAGTGAGCGTATCTGTGAGTAATACGAAATGGTGAGGCGGTATTTTTAAAGATGATGATGCTATCTGTTGCTGTTCAAGATAGTCGTACCACTTCTTTCCGCTGTTTTCCGGAACTGCCGCTTCCATTGTATCATTGCTGAAATTCCCAAATAATGCTATGTTGCAATTGTCGGAATTATAAGCGTACGAGCGCATATTACTAAGCGAACCCCCGATTATGTACGAAAAATTATTGTCCGTACCTGAAAATATCTGCGGGAAGTGTCCGCGCAAAGCGAGAATATTGCTGTAAATACTGTGCACGTATTTTCCACGTTCGGACTCCAAATATTCCCAGTGTAACGGTTTCCTGCCTGTTCTGCCGTTTTCGTCAATGCTTACGTCGTAATCCATCTCACCAAACTGCCAAATCATTTTCGGTCCGGGTGCAAGTAAAACAAATGTAGCGGCAAGTCCCGCCCTTAACGCACGTAAACGCGGTTTTGAAGCCATGTCCCAATTACCCCATTGAAGCGTTTTATACCCTACTCTTTCTTCGTCATGGCTCTCCATAAAGCCGACTAAATGAGGTTTTGTAAAGCCGCGCTGCGATGGTATAATTCCGCTGAAATTACTGCTTTCATCCCAGCCCATAGCACTTTGACAAAATGAATTATTCAAATTATTCCAAAGCATCATTCCGTCATTTGCAAGTATAATCTCTTCACTGTTTTCGGCAAAATGTTCAAGTATCATATATGCAGTACTGTCGGTACTTTTAACCGTATTCTGATAATCTCTTATAATATCTATACGGCTCGTATCCTTACGTCCCCAAAGTTCAACATTATCGCCTGAATTTTTTTGCGTAAGTCCTTTGCTTAAATCAAAACGATAGCCGTCAAGTTTATATTCGTTGAGCCAGTATTCCAGCACACGTTTAAAGTATGCGCGAGTGGCGGGACTTTCATGATTAAGGTCGCTGCCGACATTGAACGGATGTTTCGGCACCTGATTTGCGTACGGACTGTTTGCAGCAGGACGGCTGTTTACACCATCCCACCAAAGTTTTGCAAGCGGGCTTTCACCCCAGCAGTGGTTAAAAACAACATCAAGAATAACTGCTATTCCCCGCTTATGACATTCGTCAATAAAATGTTTGTAATCATTCGGCGTTCCGTATGCTTTGTCGGGAGCAAAATAAAATGTCGGATTGTAGCCCCAGCTGTCGTTTCCGTCAAATTCCATTACAGGCATAAGTTCAATGGCGTTTATGCCGAGCGATTTTAAATAATCAAGTTTTTCCTCAGCAGCCTTTACCGTACCCTGTGCTGTGAAATCACGAAATAATAATTCGTAAATAATAAGCTGTTCTTTCGGTGGTCTTGTAAAATTGCCGGTCTGCCAATTGTAAGTACTTTCGGCAGTTGAAAACACGCTTACGGTTCCGCTCGTATTACTTTGCGGATACGTTTGCAGATTCGGATAAACCGACTCATCTATCCATTTATCATTCCAGGGGTCAAGAATTTTTGTGCAGTAAGGGTCGCCCACTCTTACGCCGCCGTCCGCTGCAGTACCGTCCGCAAAATATTGAAATGCGTACTCTCTGTTTGCGCTCAATCCGTGCAGTGTAATCCAAAAGCGGTCGCCGTCTTTCTTCATCAGACAGTCGTTATCAACTTTCCAGTCATTAAAATCGCCCATCAGAAAAATTTGCTGTTTATGCGGTGCGTAAAGCACGAAAGAGGCGGAATCACTGCCGTAATGCACCGTAATACCGTCCTGCAAGCCGTTCGGGACGGGCTGCTGTACTGTGTTTTGAGGCACACAGACAAATACGGTATCGGTAACCGTATTTACTCCGTCCGAAGCAATTGCGACCACATTGTAATTGCCCTCAACCGTAAATTTATGCTTAACGGTGAGAGATTCGCCGGTCGTTGCTCCTGCCTGTAAACCATCTATGGACAGTGATAACGACGTGCTTAACAATCCATGTACTATAAACGTTACGCTGTCGTTTTTATTTACAAGAAGTGTTTTTTGCGCAGGGGCGGCAAAGGTGACGGACAGTTCAGGATTCAGAACATCAACAAAAATATCCGCACTTCCTGCATCTTTACCCTCTTTGCTGTTATCGCTGCTGCGAAAAACAAATGCCATCTTTTTTATCGTATCGTTTGCCGCGGCACCGTAATATGTACGCATATCGGGTGTTATCAACAGTTTCCACAAATTATTGCCAAGCGGCTGCAACTTGTATTTTTCAGTGTTGGTACCCCAGGCAGGCGCATATTTCCAGTCGCTGCCGCCTGTGCTTTTGTCGGTAATTAAGCCTGTGTGCGCGTAAATATCTCCCGAATAATCCTTTAAGCCGCCGTTACCCTCGACTGCGTTAAAAATAATTTCCACTTCACCGCTATATTGTGTGGTAATGATAGACGGCACTGTTGTTACAACCTGCGCCGAAATACGGCACAGTATAAATATTGAGATAAGCAGCAATAGATGTTTCATATCTTATTATATTAAAGGTTATTATTTATTGTACGAAGTAAATCGGGACGCTTATCTTCCGTGCGTAACAACGCCTGTTCTCTTCGCCACCGGTCAATAAGCTTATCGTTGCCGCTTAACAGCACAGGCGGCACTTTCCAACCGTTGTAATCGGCGGGACGGGTATAAACAGGGGGAGATAAAAGTCCATCGTTCTGAAAAGAATCCGTAAGCGCGGACATTTCGTCATGAAGTACGCCGGGGATAACACGCACAATAGCGTCAGTAAGCACTGCCGCTGCCAGTTCGCCTCCGGAAAGGACATAATCGCCGATAGAAATTTCACGTGTAACAAAATGCTCGCGTATCCGTTCATCAACACCTTTGTAATGTCCGCAAAGAATAATTATATGATTTTTAAGGGACAGTTCGTTCGCTGTTTTCTGGGTAAATACGGGTGCGTCCGGCGTAAGAAAAACAACTTCGTCTGCTTTGCCGTTTTTTTGCAATGTGTCAAGGCAGCGTGCGACAGGGTCTATTGTCATAACCATTCCCGCACCGCCGCCATACGGTTCATCGTCCACGCTACGGTGTTTATCAACGCTGTAATCACGCAACTGGTGAACTGTTACCTGTACTGCTTCTTTTTGCCGTGCTCTTTTAACGATGGAATGTTCGAGAAAACCACAGAACATTTCGGGAAAGAGTGCAACAATATCTATTTTGATACAAACCATATCAGGCACTGCTTTTCTCACTGCTTTTCTCACTGCTTTTCTTGACACGATTACGATTCGGTCTATTGTTCCGTGCGGCGATATTAAATAATCTTACAGGCTGTTCCGGCTCATTCCCACGCAACATTTTTAACTTCGCTTCCACAAGAGCAAGGTCTTCTTTTGCTTTTTGGATTTTTGTTTCAAATTCCTGCCGAAGTATATCCGCATTTTTGGAACGTGAAAGAAATCCTACATTGTTTTCCCACGTAATAATATCGGAACGCATCTGCTGTGCCTTACGAAACAGTATTTGCATATCTTTTGACGATAATGTGTCGGCACTTCTTTCAAGAGTGTCTATCCAACGTTTCGGACGCTCGCCGAGCTGCGCAAATTTTGTGTCTATCTCCGCGCGAAATTCTTTGTAGATTTTCTCTTTTTCCGCTGCGGGAACAAAACCTGTTTCCGTCCAACGCCGTTGAATATCCTTGATTGCCGCAATAAAAGCTTCTTTTTCGGTTTTCGGGTCAAGTGCTTTTACTTCTTCTATAAGTGCCTTTTTTGCTTCAAGATTTTCATTTTCGCCCGCATGTTGCTGTTCGTAAATAATTTTTTTCTGCTCAAAAAATTCGTCACATGCCGCACGGAAACGTTTCCATATTTTTTCACTGTATTTTTCCTGAACAGGTCCTATTTCTTTCCATTTGCGCTGCAATTCTTTTATCTCATACGTTGCTTTACGCCAGTCTTCACGTTTTTGCGCTATAAGTTCCGCCTGTACGACCAAGTCAAATTTTTGTTCATAATTGCGCTTTTTCTCCTCATTTACGGTACGGAAATAATCTTTCTTACTTTCGTAAAATTTATTCATTGAAGTACGAAAACGCTCCCAAATCTCATCATTGAGTTTCTCGGGTGCGCGTCCGATACTTTTCCAGATTTTCATCAATTCTTCGACTTCCTGTGTTCTGGCGTTCCATCCGTCCGTACCGTCTGCAAGAATATCCATCTTTTCACAAAGTGCCTGCTTTGCAAGCAAATTCTGCTGACGTTCCTCTTCAAGCAATTCTTCCGCTTGCTTGCGTTTGGTACTGATTACATCGCTCACGGCTTTAAATCTGTTCCAGATTTCATCCCGCTTTTCGTGCGCAACAGGACCGATTTCTTTCCAACGCTCATGTAAACGGTGAAGCGCATTTGACATTTTGTTTACATTTTCCTCAAGCAGCAATGCTTCCGCTTCTTCACAAATTTTTATTTTTTCCTCAAGATTTTTCCTGTAGTCAAGATTACGAAGTTCGACATTCATTTTTACCTTGTCAAAAAAACGGTCGGTAAGGAATTGATAATTATTCCAGAGATCGTTATTTACAAGGCGGCTGACAGGTCTTATGCTTTTCCACTTTTCCGAAAGTTCCTTGAATCCGTCATACATCATTTTGAGTGGTAAATCGCTGTCAACAAGAGTGCGCAATTCTTCAAGCAATTCTTTTTTCCTGATGAAATTTTCCTCCATCAACTTTTCCAAATCTTCTTTCTCTTTTTTGAGAATTGATTTTATTTGCTCATTGACTTCTTTAAACGATTTTTCCGTTTCGTCTTCAAAAACAAATTCGGGCTTTTCTCCTTCCGTTTCCGTTTCATTATATTTGTTGTATGCCTCCTGACGGGCTTCGGCAGTGAGTTCGCGATAGTGAATTTTAAGTTCGGAAATGATATTGCCATGCTGTTTAAGTGCGTTTTCATTTGTAAAAGCACGCAATTTTTCAACAATTTCTTCACGTGAAAGCGACGACAGAGCGGAGTCAGACATATCATCACTTGATGTACTTTCAGGCATAACATCCGGAATATCTTTTAATACGATATTCGTCTCATTTTCGGGTGCCGAATCTTGTCCGTCTTTCAATATGGCAGGCACAACATCTGTCGCTATCGGCACATCCTGCACATCGGAAACAATGATTTTATTTTCTTCCATAACGTTAGGGAACTATTGGTTTTTAAATTAAAAGGTAACAAATATACGAACTTTATCTCGCTTATGCGTAAAAATATGTAACTTCGTGGATATGGAAAAAATAAAATGTCTTATTATCGGCAGCGGTCCCGCAGGTTGTACTGCTGCTATTTACGCTGCCCGCGCAGAATTAAACCCTGTTTTGTACGAAGGATTTCAACCCGGCGGACAGCTCACAATTACTACCGAAATAGAAAATTATCCCGGATTTCCCGATGGGGTGACAGGTCCCGAACTTATGGAGATAATGAAAAAACAGGCACTCCGTTTTAAAGCCGATTTCCGCACCGGGCTTGTTACAAAAGTTGATTTTTCCAACCGTCCGTTCGTCATAACTGTTGACGAAACAAAGCAGGTTGAAGCCGAAACGGTTATTATAGCCACAGGAGCATGTGCAAACTGGCTTAAATTGCCAAGTGAGGAAAAATTTAAAGGCATGGGTGTTTCCGCATGCGCTACGTGCGACGGCTTTTTTTACCGCGGACAGGATGTTGCTGTCGTTGGCGGCGGCGATACGGCTCTTGAAGAAGCGTCGTATTTGAGTAATTTATGCAATAAGGTTTATTTGATTGTAAGACGTGATGTTTTTCGTGCGTCAAAGGCAATGCAACAACGTGTAACGGATATTCCGAATATTGAAATTCTTTGGAATCATGTTACGAAAGAAATTCTCGGAGACGAAAGCGGTGTTACAGGCGCATTACTTGAAAACGTAAAGACAAACGAGCAGAAGAAAATTGATATTACAGGTTTTTTTGTGGCTATAGGTCACACGCCGAATACGGAAATATTTAAGGAATATTTGGATTTGCAGGAGGGCGGCTATATTAAAACGAAACCCGGTACTACACAAACATCGGTTGCGGGCGTATTTGCTGCCGGAGATGTGCAGGACACGAACTTTCGCCAGGCAATAACATCAGCCGGTACCGGTTGTATGGCGGCTATTGAAGCAGAAAGATTTTTGCTTGAAAACAAATAATAATAAATAACATGAAAAAATTTGCAGTAATACTTGCCGGATGCGGCAACAAAGACGGAGCAGAAGTGGGTGAATCCCTTACAACGCTTCTTGCTATTGACCAGTGCGGTTCATCTTATGATATTTTTGCGCCCGACAAACCTGTTTTTCACACACTGAATTATCTCACAGACGGAGAAATGCCTGATGAAAAGCGGAATGTGCTTTTGGAAGCAGCGCGTATTGCACGAGGCAATATAAGACCGTTAACGGAGTATTGTGCGGAGAATTATGATGCACTTGTGCTTCCGGGCGGTTTCGGTGCAGCAAAAAATCTTTGCGACTATGCTTTTAAAGGTGCGGAAATGACTGTGGACACACAGGTTGCAGCAGCAGTTTCGGAAACGCATGCACTTGGAAAGCCTGTAGCTGCGCTCTGCATTGCACCTGTTATTATTGCAAAACTTATCCCAAACGCTCTTGTTACAAGCGGTGATGACCCTGCGACAATAGAAAATTTGCTCAAAATGGGCGCACGTCATAAACCGACAAAAGCAGGCGAATATGTTTACGACGAAGAAAATAATCTGTATTCAACACCCTGCTATATGCTTCCGAATGCCCGCATAAGCGAGGTATATAACGGTGTGTATAATATGATAAAAGCAATGACGCTATGACAGGTAGAAGCATAATGTTCAAAAACAAGTATAACAAGGATATTGCTATCGGCATAATCAGCATAGCAACTATTTCTCTTTTTATCTGGTTTGCATTTTTTCTGAAAGGAAAGAATGTTTTCTCAAAAGAAGATCATTTTTATGCTATTTACGAAACTACAGGGGGCGTTGTTGCGTCAAGTCCCGTACTTATAAACGGCATGAAAGTAGGTCGCGTGAGTAAACTTGATTTCGTAAGCGAAACAGACCGGAGAATAAAGATGACGATTAGCGTTCTGAAAAAATATCCGCTGCCCGAAGGGTCTGTTGCGTCCCTTGAAGCAACAAGTATTATAGGAGGGAAGTGTATTGTGATTATTCCCGGTAACAGTCCGAAAGAATTGAAAAACGGCGGCGAACTTATTGCAAGCAGTGTTCCCAATTTTATGGATAAACTTGATCCGTTGAAACGTAAAGCGGGTGAACTGATAAGTTCTGTTGATACACTTTTAGCTAATATCAACGCAACTCTGAATAACGAAACAGTTCATAATCTGACTGAGAGTTTCGCCGATTTAAGTATATCGCTTAAAAATATTGCAGTAATTACCGAAGATGCAAAAAATCTTATCGGCAGCGAAAAAACGCATATTCAGAATATAGTTCGTGATGCGGAAAGTATCGCGCAAACGTTAAAACAAAATGAGAAAAGAATAGATAATATTATCGGAAATTTTTCTGATTTAAGCGATTCTATTGCAAAAGCACAAATTGCCGAAACGCTGCGTTCGCTGAATACATCTGTCACCGATTTGACAAACGCGCTTAATCACATTAACAAAGGCGAAGGCACTGCCGGAAAACTTATCTACGATGAAAAACTGTATAATAATCTTGAGCAGGCAACAGCAAATCTTAATTCTCTGTTAAAGGATTTACAGGATAATCCTAAACGTTACGTGCATTTTTCAGTGTTCGGCAAAAAGGATAAAAAGAAATAACAGTATGAATATTAAAAATTTTTTACGCACTGCATTATGCACCGTGCTTGCTGTCCTTTTTGCAGCAACAGCGTTTGCAAAAAAAGAAAATATTATAAGAGTAGAACCGCCTTCATGGTGGACCGGTATGAAAACTCCGCTGCAACTTATGGTATATGCTGCTGATATAGGTAATGCAACCGTTAAGAGCGAAAGCGATAAACTTAAAATAAATTCCGTTCATAAAGCGGAAAGCGAAAATTATCTTTTTATTGATATAAGCATTGACCAAAGCACACCGGAAGGAAAGTACCGTTTGACTTTTACCGGTAAAAACGGCAAGGCACGGCATTGCGACTATCAAATAAATGCCCGCCGCGGCAATTCCGCCGAAAGAAAAGGTTTCAGTACCGCCGATGTTATTTACTGCCTTGTACCCGACCGTTTTGCCAACGGCGACCCCTCTAATGACAATGCCGCAACACTCGGTTCCGTTAAAATTGCCGAAAAGGCAGACCGCCGGGATCCTGCAATGCGGCACGGCGGCGATATTCAGGGGATTACGAATAATCTCAACTATATAAAAGAACTTGGTGCAACAGTTATATGGCCCACACCCCTTACTCTTGACAATGAAAAAGCAGCGTCATATCACGGTTATGCCTGTGCCGACTATTACGCCATTGACCCGCGTTTCGGCACAAATGAACTTTACCGTTCAATGGTAAAGGAAGCACACGAAAAAGGACTTAAAGTAATAATGGATATGGTGCCGAACCATTGCGGTACCGCCCACTGGTGGATGAACGACTTGCCTTTTTCCGACTGGGTTAATATGTTTCCCTCGTTTACGCGCTCTACATTTCAGGTTGTAGCACAAAGCGATCCTCACAATTCTCAATACGACAAAGATGCCTGTCTTAACGGCTGGTTCGACTACACAATGCCCGATATGAATCTGCGCAATAAATTCGTTGTTCAATATCTTTTGCAAATGGCAGTATGGTGGATTGAATATGCCGACCTTGACGGCTTGCGTGTTGATACGTATCCATACAGCGATAAATACGGAATTTCTATATGGACAAAGGGAATTACAGATGAATATCCGAATATAAATATTACAGGTGAAACATGGTTTCATTTTACTTCCCTTATTTCTTACTGGGAAAAGGACGCTGCAAACAGAGACGGCTATAACAGTTACCTGCCCTGTCCTATGGATTTTCCTCTGCAAGAAAATCTTTTACTTGGAATAATGGAAGACGGCAAAACAGTATGGGGCAAAGGACTTATAAGGATTTATGAAGTTCTTTCGCAAGATTTTATTTATAAAAATCCGTACGATTTTCTTATTCTTGCCGAAAATCATGATGTAAGACGCCTTGCATGGCAACTTAAAGGAAGCGTTGAAAAGCAGAAAATGATTTATACTCTTTTAGCGACAATGCGCGGTATTCCGCAAATTTACCAGGGGTCGGAACTGTTTATGCAGAATAAGGAAAAGCAGGGCGATATACATGAACGTCTTGATATGGTCGGCGGCTGGAAAGAGGATACGCGAAATGCTTTTACGGAAAAAGGCAGAACCGAACTTGAAAACGATTTGTTCAATTATATTAAAAATATTTATTCGTGGCGCAGCACATCAGACGCTGTTCACAACGGAAAAATGATACAGTTTGTTCCTGAGGATAATAACTTTTACGTTTATTTCCGCTATACCGGTAAGGAGTGTGTTATGACCGTGATAAACAACCTTACGGAACAGCGTGATATTGACTGGGCAAAGTATGCCGAAGTGCTTGATATGTTTCCTGCAAGTACGGGAAAGGATATTGTTAGCGGAAAAACCGTAACGAAGGGGCAGGTGTTTTCGGTTGGCGGACAGAGTGCTGCTGT
>JAIRNR010000064.1 GCA_031257915.1 Bacteroidales bacterium | reverse complement strand
GCTTTTGGGGCGTATTGGAATAAAGGTGTTGGACGTTCTTATAATTCGGCAAAAAAAAGATATTATTAATAATTATATCAGTCTTGCAGAGCTCAGAGCGTTGAATCAGGCGACATACGGTGCGCAGACTTTTAACCAAGTCATCAAGGAAGTAGCTGCTGATTTGACAGGCGGAAAGGTTATAGAGCAAAAAACCATGCCGGCAAAAATCGGCAAAGTGGTGTTAAGCGCCGAACAGCGCAAAAAACTTGCAAAAGGAGATGCTATAATAATAACAGGTTTAATTGACAAGTCCGGGAAAACACACACTTCGAACATTCGATGGAATTGTCAAAACAACAAGATAGAATTTATTAATATTAAGCAGATAAAACAGAATCGACAGAACCGTAATGTAAAGCATAAAGTTTAACAACGATGAATTTATTTGGTTATTAAAAATAATTGTCATACATTTGTTTGAACATTTATTTTAGTAGTTTAAGATTATTTATCATTATAAATATTAAATATAGAATATGGGAACAGACAAAAAATTTACCACCGTTGCTGAAGTGGCAAAAGAAATAGGGCTAAATTATCTTGCCCTTAAATTATTAGACTACCTTGACCAATATCACCCGGATTTGGCGCTGGAGTACGATTTTATTATGGAACGTGCCAACTATGCGGCAACAGTCCGGGATAATATGATTAAAAACAGCAATGGAAATTCCGCTTTACTACAGGAAGCCGAAAGTGAATGTAACCGAGTGTTGATGGTAGATTTGGAATTTTCCGAACACGATATTATTTTTAATATCATTGATAATTATTATTACGAAAGGAATGATACAAGAACAGCGGGGGAGATAAAAAGAATCGCCATAGAACTACGACCGCAATTGAAAAATATTTTCGCTAAATACCCCACCGATAACCCAGAATTTACCGCAGCGGTTGAATATGATGAGATGACAGAAGAACTGACTAAAAAAATAGAAAGGTTGCTGCAAAAAAGAGATGAACTGCCGTTTTAATTCTTAACTCTCTTAAGCTCCCACCACCGTACCGTTTTCCCGTCCACCGCTTTTTTCTTCATGTAGATTTTGTCGCTCCACTTGACCGCTGTGCGGCGGTCAAAAACCACCAGCCATTCCTTACAGCAAGCCGCTTGTTAAATTTGGCTATAACTACATAAAAAAGTATGGCTATAGCCAAAACTACTCAAATAAATCATTCATTGTAACTTCCGATTGTATGTTGTTCCAATAGGCATTATGTTTTACGCCATAAGTAGTTATCAGCGTTAAATGAACTGAATTTTTTGTCTTACTTTCTTCTATAAAAGTATATTTTTTGCTTTGCAAATCTTCATCATATTTTTTAGCGCCTGTTTTATTTGCTTTTCGTGCATTAACACAAGCATTTCAAAAGCATCTTTTAGTATTTGACTTTCTTCTTTTCTTCCAATAATACTTGCCATAAGTATTTAATTAGTGGCTGCAAAGACACAAAAAACATTACATATAGCCAAAATCTATACGTTCTTTGAAAGAATTTACTAGGGGAAAGACAGGGAAAAAAGTGACATTATGAGGAAAGCAAGGTAGTCAAAAACCGTCAAAAAAATACTTTTTTTGACGGTTTGTAAAATACTTGTAAATTTGTAAATTATAAAGGACACAGATGCACAATTTTCACAAAGATCTTGTAGCCTGGCTAAAAAGTGGCGAGGAGAGTGCGTATCGGGAGCTTTATGATCGATATTATAACATGTTGTGTGTCGTAGCCTATCAATACGTTAAAGATCGTTTTTTGTCCGAAACATTCGTAAACGATGTGTGCTATCATTTATGGGAACAAAGGGAAAACATTCAGATTAACACTTCTTTAAAGGACTATCTGGTGAAATCGGTGAAAAACCGCTGTGTGAACTACATTAACCACATGAAAGTGGTGCAAAAATCAGCGCCGCGGCTGATAGACGATTACAATAAACAACAGTCCTATGACGAGGCCTTTGGCGATCCGTTGAGCAGGTTGATTACCGGTGAACTGGAAGATTCGCTCCATAAGGCGATGGCGGCATTGCCGCCGGAATGCCGTGAGGTGTTTCGCCTGAGCCGCATGGAAGAATTGAGCTATGCGGAAATAGCCGGCCGGTTGAATATTTCGGTCAATACCGTGAAATACCACATTAAGAACGCCTTGATACGGATACAGGAGCAATTAAAAAAATACCTGGCCGACATGAGTTAAGAATTTAATAATATTCCGTAGAAATGTCGCGTTCCCTATTTTTACATCTTACACAAAAAAATCACTTTTTGACTACCCTAACAGGAGAGGATAAATGTCTATATTATGAAAACGCTAAAAAAAACAAAATTGAAACAGGAAATGTTTACCGATTTAGTAATTGATTACCTCACAGGGCAAATCAATGAGGAGCAGCTTGAAGCATTAAAAAATCAGCTGCTGACCGACCCATGCAGCAAGCAGCAATTCGAGGAGATGCGCGAAATCTGGATGACTGCCATGCAGACCGCATTCGACAGGGAAACGGCTTTCCGTATGTTCCTGGCGCGCATAAACAGCAATAAAGAAACGCACCGTCCATCGCGCCGGCATGTACATTTTACCCGGTGGATGCGTGCGGCTGCCGCCGTTGTTATTGGATTTGCAGGCGGATTATTTTCATTATACTTCTATAACTATAATACTGTGCCGGCTCAACCGGCGAGTGTAGCCCAAATCGAAACGGTGGTGCCGCTGGGCTCGAAAAGCCGGATTACCCTCACCGATGGCACCAGCATCTGGCTGAATGCAGGCAGCAGATTGTGCTACATGTCGGATTTCGGGCAAACTAACCGCGAAGTTTACCTGGAGGGAGAAGGCTATTTCGACGTGGCGCACAATCCCGCCAAAACCTTTGTGGTGAAAACAGATAAAATTGACATCAAAGCGCTGGGCACCAGCTTTAATGTGAAAGCCTACCCGGATGAAGAAATTATCGAAACCGTGCTGGTGGAAGGAAAAGTGAGTTTCGGGGAAACCATCCTGAAGCCCCACGAGAGAGGTATATATACGCGGAAAAACGCCACCCTGCTTGTGCAGAAAAAGACCGGAAAACAACCGGCTCCGGACAGGAGAGAGGCCGCTGTGTCCGGCATGCCGGACATAAAAATTGTGGAAATACCGGTTGATCCTGTGATTTATACCTCGTGGAAAGATTCGTTGTGGAAAATTGAACGCGAAACCCTTGATGATATGGCCGTAAAATTAGAACGGCGTTATAATGTGGATATCCGGTTCAACGATCCCGCGATGGGGCAATTGAGCGTAACGGCTACGCTCAAGGACGAGTCGCTGGAACAGGTGCTGCGCTTTCTCCAATTGTCGGTGCCGATTGATTTTTACATCGACGGAAAGACGGTGACGTTGCAAGAGAATAAATACCTGAAAGAAAAGTACAAGGCCCACTATAAAATATAAGGGAAAACCCGCATGAAGCACAGGTAAGGGCGAAAAAAATTTTCGCCCTTTTTTTACCCGGTAATTCTGAGAAAATACTACCTTTGCGAACGCTAATATAAACAAATAGTGGAAAAGGCGAAGCAAAAAATTAGAAAAGTAATAGATGCCGACAAAGACACTTCTAAAGGAACATCAAAAGAGGTTTTATTTACTATAAGTGCAGATATGGCTCAAGGAATAAAAAACATGACAGGGGTTGATGTGTCCGGATACAAGCATACCATAGATGTAAGTGGCATAAATCATACCATAAAAAACCATGGTAATGAAAAATCCGAAGCAAGTCGAGGACAAATAGCTATTACAGAGAAAGATTTTGAAAAAATACCGGAAACACTAACTACTCCGGACAATATCAGCTATGCCGGAAAAGATGCTAAGGGAAATGATATAATACGATACACTAAGAAATTTAATGATGAAATTTATCTGTTTGAAGAAATTCGTACCGGCAAGAAAGAACTTGCCTTTGAGACCATGTACAAGCGTAAAATAAAAGGGAGCGAACAGCTGAACATGCCACCGCTCCTAACGTCCGAAACGACTCCCTTACATCAAAATTAACCAACATAAGCAAGTTGACTTTGACAATACAAAAGTAGAAAATTTTTCCGAACCCACCAAAACAAATTTGCAAACGGCCACCTTTCCACCCGCAACTACAAGGAATATAGCATTATATATTCCTTCATAGCATTGTAATCATAATTATCATTATGTTAAGACAAACCGTCCTGCGCCTTACGCTTAAGCCATGTATTTAGATAATTATAATTAACTGTTAATCACTATATAACTAATTATTATTACAAAAAAACTACTTTTTGACTACCCTGTGAGACAGGGTTATTTGTCTTAATATATAGTTAAGGTTAGATTAAAAAACAGAAAGAAACACATAAGACCCAATAAAATATATTTATTACAAATTAACATAATGATAATCCTATGAGAAAACTAATTTTTTTTCTGCTCCTTGCGGGACTGAGCAGTCCTGTAAGTGTGTTCTCACAATCGAGGGTAAGTCTCCAGGTGAGCAACCTTACCGTCCGTGAGGCATTGAAACAAATTGAAGAAAAAACCGACTATCGTTTCTTTTACAGCAACGATCTGGTTTTTTTGGATAAGAAAGTAACCTTGAATGTCAGCAATGTGACCATTGATGAAGCGCTGACCCGCCTGTTTCAGGGCTCCGAGTTGTCCTACCGGATTGAGGAGAACAACATGGTGGTGATCGCGCTCAAAGACAGGCTGACGCAGGGCATTCCCATCACCGGCACGGTGCTTGACGAAAGCGGAGAGCCCCTGCCCGGCGTGAGTGTATCCGTAAAAGGCGCCCGGACAGCCGTACTCTCTGATGTGGAAGGCCGGTATTCCATTTCCGTGCCCGGCAGCGATGCCGCGCTGGTGTATTCTTTTTTGGGCTTCGCCCCGCAGGAGATTAAAGCGGGCGCCCGGGCGGTCATTGACGTCACATTAAAAGAAGGCGTCAAGGTAATCGACGAAGTGGTGGTGGTGGGCTACGGCACGCAAAAAAAGCGTGACCTGACCGGCGCCGTTTCCTCCG
>JAIRNR010000024.1 GCA_031257915.1 Bacteroidales bacterium | reverse complement strand
TTGCCATACATAACTCTGCACGTATTCACCATTTCCATACGTTGCTGTTTCGGGTATGGAATCTATTTTTGTATCGTCTGCTAATAAACGCACTACATATTTCTTATCATCTGTTTTGCTTTCATTATAATTCCATTCCAAGAATTTTTCAATTTTATACTGAAACGTTTCGCCAGTGTAGTAATAATATATATTATCCTTTTTACGTGCGTCCTGCTCGTGGATGTAAAAATCAAGTTTGTAATAATTACTAACCCCCACACCACCTTCTTGCGACTGACTTCCACCATCGCTTGTTTTTGCTATACAGCACAGAGCGACCGGACAGTTTGATGCTCCCGAAGAACCTAAATCACTTGTTGATGATTTAGTTTGTATATAATCCGCAAGGGTTCCTGTTATGGTTAAGCGGAATTTACCGTCTTCGCCTTTTGTCATCTGGTGTTTATTTTCTTCCCACCCTCCAAGTGATATTTCTTGGTCGCCTGCACTCTGATTACCGCACCATTTATATTTATACCATAAATGCAGATACATGACAGACTCTGAGGCTAAATCGTTGCCATTAGGGTCGTACGTAATAACTATTTCCCCCGAATTGTACAGAGTAAGAATATTTTCGGAGAATGAAAAACTTCCCCCGCTAACTTCCCCTGCATTTGTCTTAGTAAACATTCCTGCAGAAAGCAGAAATATAACGAACGGTAATAAATTTTTTTTCATAGTTGTAAATTTTTTATTATTTTATATATTATATTATACTATACATTTACTTTACCTGACAATAATTTTATAAGCAGTGCCACTTACGCGCAATATATATATACCTGCCTGCAATCCCACTATACTTACCGTTCTGCCCGCGCCAAGCGTGCCATTCATCATTTTTCTACCAATCGGACTGTATAGAAAGTAATCGCCGTCCACGACACTTTCAATATTCAATATTCCACCTGCGGACACAGGATTCGGATATATCTTTAAATTTCCGCTGCCTTGCATATTTTCTATGGCGGTAACAGTCACCTGCACATCCGGTAAAACGTCCTGCGCACTCTGCCCATAAATATTTTTTGCCGCTGCAAGTATTGTATAAACGCCCTCTGCGAGATTGTTAAAAGTGTATGTCATAAGGTCGGGGGCAATGCCTGCAAAATGCTGTGTGGTATCACTGCCCAAAATCGCCGACAGAAACAGACTGTCGGCATTTGAAGTTTCAATATTTACGGATATTTTTGCATTGTTTACACCTGTATCTGCAAGCCGCAACTTAACGTATGGCTCATCAATAACAGTTATATTTATAAATGCCGTACTCTGCTTTCGGGCATTATTACGCGCAATTATTTCTATTCTGCGGCTTCCTGTTGTCTGCGGAGTTATTGTGATTTTGTTTTCCGTTACATCGCCCGCAGAAAGCAAAACATTGTCGGCATAGAAAAACAAACTGTCGGTATATTGTGCTGAGACATTTACTTCAACGCTCTGTCCAAGTGTGTAAACCGTGTTATTTTTGGGGGTTATAAAAGATATTGCCGGCGCGGGAATTTCAGAAGCCTGAACAACCTGTACTGTGATTTCTTTTGTTGCAGTATTGCCGTCTGCATTTGTAGCAGCAGCATAAATGATATAATTGCCCTCCTGCAACGGTGTCCAGATATACGATACCTGCAACTGCGATGTTGCCTGCTGTACTTGACTGCTGTTTATTTGTAATATCCAGTTACAGAGTTCGTCTGCCTGTGCAGTAATATCTATATCTGATGTTCCGCTTACGATAAGATGTCCGTCTGTCAATGTTGTAAAATTAACAGCAGGAAATTTTGGCGGCTCCGGTATTGTAAATATTGCCGACCTTATATTTGCTGCCTGCGGCTCTGTTATTGCCGATGAATTATCGGAATATTCAAGTGCTGTTTCAAGCGTATATATTCCTGCGCCGGCAAGATTGAATGCTTCCTGCAACAGATCTTTGTTTACGGCATCATATTCGGTATAGCACCAGTAATTATTTCCCTCTATAAATGTGCCGGAATTTACACTGCTTAACATAAATCCTGCCCATCCGCTTGCCGTATCGTTATTTTTCAGACGATAAAATACCTTGAAATTATCTTTTAAATCTTCGCATTTCCAACATGTTTCATTATTATTCCAATCACTCCACGCAGCCCCCTGTGCATACGTAAATACAAGCGATTCGGGAGTACCGAAATTCTGTCCCTGCAGCGGAATTGCATTATTTATCGCCTCAACAGAGGCATCTCCCCACGAAACACTGTTTATCTTAAATGCTGTTTCTGTGCCGTTATTCTTTATAAATACGGCGGCGGGTCCCGCACCATTTCCCGCGTTTGCAGCAAAAGTGCCTGCAATTGCTATTAAAAATATTAATAGATGTTTTTTCATTATATTAGTATCTTATTTCTTCAAAACAACAGCACCATGCACCAAATAGCCGTCAAGATAAAAATCAAGTATATAGTGCGTATTCTGTTTTAAACTGCTCACATTAAATTCAAATCTGTGTGTCCCCTGCGAAAAACTTCCCCTGTTCTGATCTATTGCTATAAAACCCATCTTTGTATGAAGTTGAATGCGCAGGTTATTTACCGCTTTTGGCAGATACAATTCAAAATGCAAATCATCCTGTACAGGATTTGGATAAACATTATAAGTCAGTCCTGCCCAAATATCATTTATATTCGTATTTTGTTCCTGTTCTTTAAGCATTTTTTCATATTCTGCAGCATTTTCAATATCCTTATTTTCTTCTTGATTTTGCGGTGGATACATAAATGCCGTTTCAAGAATATCTATCTCTTCATTTTTGTTTTTATGAGCAGAGCGCACCGTTTCAAATACGGGATAGCGATAGCCGCGAGCGTACCATCGGTAATTTTCAGTTGTCACATCTACGAAAATACTGTCCATTTCACGAATGCTGTCCCCAAGTTGATGGTGAATCGTGTGAATACGCAACACTTCTTTTAATGTGTCAGATGTTGGCAAAATTATCGTGCCGTAACCGTCTGCCTGCATTGAATAGTATCCGTGAATAAGGAATGGTATTTTTTGATAAAATATATCTTTTGAGCGAGTGTTGCACTCTATTCTGTCGCCATAAGAAAATGGAAATTTAAGGTGTGGCAGCGGCTCGAAATGTTTCATCAGGTCGCTTCGGTTTTGATAGCCGAGCAGATACAGTATGCTGTCTTTGTACTGATAAAAATAGTTCGTTTTATATTCGTATCCAACAATCAGGTTTTCGGCTGTTTGAAAAGTGTCCTCACCCATACGGAATTCACCGCTACGCATCACGCGAGGCGATATATACCTTACCTCATACCTGTCATTTATTATTTCTACCTCACTAATGCTAAAATTCCATAAAACATTTTTACCTGCGTTACCTGCATCCTGACAGGTTACTTGTTGTTTTGTTATAATATCGTCTATACGCGGGGCATTCAGGCTATGGGTTAGCTCCGGTTGCGTTAATGCTGCTTGCATTGTCGCACTGACTGTTAATATAAGTAATATTTTTCGTCTCATTGTTTAATATGTTTCCTGTTTTATGTTCCCACTTCTGTCAGTTACCAGCATTATGTTACCCGCATGGTCTTTCTGGTAAAGATTGTAATCATAATTACCTTTTTCGTCAAAAGATATATAACCATCACCACCGTCCAATCTTAACATCTTTAACTTCCCATCTTCATAAATTAAATTGCTTGCATATTCCACTTGCTTTGTGCTTATACTCGGTACCATTATACCCCTGTTAGAGAGAATTTCAGCTTTCGGAGAAAAAGACAGCAAAGTCCGCCAACGGTAATTTGCAGACAACTTATTACCGGAAGCATCGTAACTGTATGCAATATCGCGCAAACAGGTGCATGTCATGTTGTTGTTGTTCGCAAAAATTGCTGTATGCAACTGACACACTTTACCATAAATGTTTGTTGATAGCGCAAAACAAGCATTACTCCTAACTGTTAGGAGTGTACACGATAAGAATAAAATACTTTTCTCTGTCATTATAACCTTTTTACAATTCCTTTATTGTTTGTTACAGTTACACATTTTTTCGAATACTACTCATTATATTGCTTTATTATTATGGGGGAATGCTGTAATAGTTTTCCGTTTTTCTAATTCATATTCTTTAGGTAACAATGATTTTGAAAAATCACTACAACTAATAAAAAGGAAACAACAAATTATGGGGCATATATATTTCATAATTCTAAAACTTTTTACTATTTGTTATCTTCATATTGTTTTTGAACAGGAGTATTATCATTTATTATACATAAGCCACTTAAATTTAATGCAGTGTAAATTTTATTGTGAGCCTCTTTTTCAAGCGTAATAACTTTTACGCCATTCACACTGTAACCTTTTATTCCTAAATTTGGGAAAACAGGCATGCCAAATAGAGTATCATCCGGAAATATTTTTTTCAATTCTAAGGTATATTTATTCCCTGTTTTTATTTTTTTACAATTAAAAGCAACTGTGTCAGTATGACTAATTATTTTGAAAGTACTATCATTGCGTACCGCATAAATAATGTAAAATGTTTTTTCATTTTTTATTTTCTTTATTTGATACAATGAAGCATGTTCTCCATTCTTTATTGAACTACTGCTTTTTCCTGCAGAACAAACAATAAACACTGCCATTGTAAATAAAATCATCAAATTCTTCATCTAATAAAATTATGGTAATGTTTGAATTACTTTTGATTTAATGCCCTTTATTACAGACCATTCTACTCTAACTGGTTGTGTAATACCTGTCGTCACTCTGCCGTTTTTATCATAAACCGTTTGATAAACCGGTGTTTGTGAAGTGGCTTTATTATGCGCCCTATTATAAATACTGTTAGGATTATCTACATCTATTTGTGTAGCACGTCCGACACTTATTCCCAATTTTTGAGAGATTTTAGCACCTTCATATGCTTCTGTTAATTCATGCATTATCATTTTACCCGGCGTTTGAGTAAATTCATCTGCACATCCTAAAACCGCTGGATTTATTTCTTGATTAGCAGTAATTGTTCCGTCTGCACTTATCTCATTTCCCATAAATGCGCCACCTATAAATAATTGGTCTGTTGAGGTTGTAGTTTTATTAGTAGTTTTCAAGTTCACATTTACAGAATTGTCGTCTATTATCCGTGCTAATCTTTTCGCCTCGCCTTTTAGTTTGCCATTTGCTTCGTAACTAATTTTCCCATCCTTATTCATTAAGAACAATAGTTTGTCTTCAAATCTTGCTTGTAGTTGCTGAAATGCACTCTGGGCTTGCGAACCTGTGAGCCATACGTCCATTCCAGTTTGATCAATAAACTTCACAGGATTCCCCAAGCAATAAACATAAGGACTGACACTGTAATACTTCTCACACAAAGGGTCAATAGACAAAAAACGACCACTAAAACAGTCCAACTGCCGAGCATGAAAGTCAAGCGTAGTCAGACCAAGCAGAGTCTCCTGTTCTTTCCCGCCAAATTTGTACGGCTGTACTCTGCCACCGCTACTTTCGTCTATTATCGGCTCACCATAAGCGTAATAATATGTTTCCTGCTTTATGTTCCCACTCCTGTCAGTTACCAGCATTATGTTACCCGCATGGTCTTTCTGGTAAAAATTGTAATCATAATTACCTTTTTCGTCAAAAGATATATAACCATCACCACCGTCCAGTCTTAACATCTTTAACTTCCCATCTTCATAAATTAAATTGCTTGCGTATTCCACTTGCTTTGTACTTATACTCGGTACTGTTATACCCATGTTAGAGAGAATTTCGGCTTTCGGAGAAAAAGACAGCAAAGTCCGCCAACGGTAATTTGCAGACAATTTATTACCGAAAGCATCGTAACTGTATGCAATTGTACCGTACAATTCAGGAACTTCCACCATTCGCGGTAAACCGAGCAAGTTGTAATAACAGTACGAATTATTATGAGCATTTAAAGTTATACTGCCGTTGACGTTGTATTCATTATTTACATCACGATTGCCGACATACTTAAAATTGCGGTATTCGCCAGCAGTACCGTCATATAAAAACATTCTTGTTATATTACCATTCTTGTCATATCGGTAATTAGAACCATAATAATTATTTTTTGACTGCACAAGGCGATTTAAACCATCATACAAATAATCAAAGTGCAAATAATCATTATATGTTATTGCAGATATATTGCCATTCCAACAAGCATTGCCGTTCGGAGCATCATTGTAATATAATTTTTCGTCAAACATTATTCCCTTAATATTCGTTAATTGAGAACGCACATTATATAAATATTCTCGTTGCAAACGTATGTTTCCGGCAAATATTGTCGTTTTCAATCTGCCTGTTTCATCATAAGTACTCGTTGATAAATAAATGCCACTTTTATTATTATATACATACTCTATCTGTATTAACCGCTGAGCGTGATCATAGTCATAAAAATATTCCTCTTCTATTCCGTCAGGGATATACTTGGAAGTATGAATATGTTTCTTGCGCAACACGTTACCGATAAAATTATAAGCGTAGTACTCCTTATCGTAGCCACCAACAGCATTAGTGCTATTTCGCTGAATAAGGCGTCCTTTGTTGCTATAGTACATACTGCCGTACAAATATGACGACACTTTGCCATTCTCGTCCATCACCGCTGTTACTGTTCCTGTGGGTAGTGTCTTGGCGTTTGCAGTATAGTCCTCGTCATAATTATAAAGATTATCATACTTTACTGCTGCCGCAGGTCCCCCATTACCGTAATTGTCATAATAATTTACAGATAAAGTCGTCGGAGTATTCGGCGCTATGCCATTCACATCATAAATAAAAAAAGGCGCACTGTAATCATAGTTATCAAGAATAAGGGGTTTCTTCTGCGCAGTTACCATAATGTTCTTTAACGGGTCGGCAGTATAATTAAAACTGTTTTTGCAAGTGCCTGTTATACACACTCGACCAAAAACATCAGGTATTGTATAAAGCCATACACCCTGCGTGCGTTGCTCACCGTCCTGACTTAATATTAAACGGTCGGCTTTGTCGTAGATATAGTATATCGGCTCTGCGCCGGGAAGACGCTTGTAAATACATCTGTTCCTGTGGTCGTAGCGATATGTGTAGCATAAATTCTTTAATGCTGTATGCGTTGTGCCATTGTACGCTGCATCATTTTTAAGAGCATCTGCCGCAAGTGGTGGAATAACAAAGCATTTGTTACCGTAGTTGTCATAAACGTAATACGTGTCGTGATTCTCACCGTTGCTCACTTGACGTTGCAAAATAACGCTACCTGATTTGTCTTTATACTCGTAAGATATATTGCCATCTTCATCTGTTGTTTTCGTTACATAAAGTTCGCCTACAGAGTAATTACCCATTTTTTGCAAGTCATTACCTGCAACTTCATAATATCTGCAATCTGTTGAAGTGTTTGTTGAATATGCTGTCTTTATTGATTTTTCGCTAATGTGCCAATCGGTACCCGCACCGTATTGCTCTACAACGCGGTTTAATGGTGAATTTTCATAAACAGGAAAAGTGTAGTTATGTGATGCCGTTTTTGATAATCTACTTTTAAATGTGGAAAAATTGACAAACGAGCCTTTATTACCACCAAACGGATGAGGCAAGTACTGTTCGGCAGGCCTGCCGAGAACATCATACTTCTGATACGTTATTAAATCATATCTGCTCGAAGTTATGCCGCAAAACACTTGTTCCATCAGGCGGCCAAGACCATCGTAATAGTTTATCGTCTCCATCGGCTTAGACGAGCCGTTTTTATCCGTCATAGTCAATGTCTTTATACTGTTCTGTATATCGTTTCCATTCCCGTATGTATAACTGAATGTATTTATTTTACTATTGTCATTATCTTTTATTGCAGACAGGCGTTGATGGGCATCATAATCGTAGAAAGTTGCTATTCCGCGAGGGTCTTTTTGAGATGATAAGCCTGCATCTAATTTGTAATTATTTGTTATTATCTGTGCATTTGGCAATTTAACGCGCAAATTGTCAAGCAGTGTTAAATCAGATCTTGATAATACGATGTCATCCGCAATCCTGTCAAGTATATTTTCACCACCTGTTTTTGTCTTCACCTGTTCATAGGTTGCATTCCGTATTTCTGCAACCACATTACGTCCTTTATTACCCCACAAATACACTGAATTTTCAACGCCATTTTTTATAACGTAGCGAGAATTGCCATACTTGTCATAATTGGAAAAACTTAAACGCAATTCTTCCGAGTTATTGCCTTTTTTTGTGAAGACCTTTTTGGGAACACATACCCCATTGCTGTTAAAATCGTATTCTATACGCTCGCTCTGCACAAAAGAACCATCTATATACTTCGATTGCTCCACCAACGGCGAAAGAATATTGGTATAATCCATTCTGTATAAAGTAGAATTTCCGGAAAAATCAAAACAATATTTATACTCTGTCTTGTGTGTTCTATTGTCGCTGTTTTTTCTTGATATGGAACGTAACAGTTTTTTATAATTATAGGTATAATCTGTCGTCTGGGTTTGCATTGCATTATTGGTATGAGGGTCGTAACAGGTTTCGGTTTCACTTTTGAGGCGTAGCAGGTAGGTGTAAATGCGGTATGCTGAACCTTCCACATATAATTCCGTACCACATGGTTGCTCCATTCTTATTTCCATTGCTCGAACATAATCGTTATAGACAACATCTCTTTCGTATGAGAAGTATTTACTCTTGACTTTTATATTGTTCGAATTATAGTATTCTACAGACAATAATTTTCCTCTTTCTTGCTTTTTTGAAGCATAAGTTCCATAAGGTGTTTGCGCTTCTTGAATAACTGTATCCGCAGATTCATCCATGTGACCATTGTCAAAATTTGTAAATTTATATTGTGTAAATGAATTATCAGCATTTTTTTCCACAACATTCGTATATCCTATATGGCTACCACTGACATTTTGACAAGATGGCAAAACAGACACAGAGGAAAACACTCGTACTTTCATTTTTACATTCTCATTGTGAAAAGACGAAACGACATAATCATCGAAATAATATCGTATTTGACCCCCAAGAATACCACTTGATACTACTGAATTTACACCATTTTGTAAATAGTAATACTCCTTTATAACATCAGCAATACCAGACTCTGCACAACTATTCTTCAAACGTTTAATCCTCAATCCACCTGCAATTTTATTTTCCGACAAAATTTCCAAAGGCTTCCAACGTTCAACACTTGTTTGCTTTCGATAATCGTGCGGCTCAAACTCAAATTCGGTATAACCACCTGTCGGATATGTAATTTTTGTTAATATGCCATATTTCATTGCGGTTGCATTCGGCTCTCTGTAATTATAGTAGTTATGATAATCATAATACGCAATCCTTTTATTGAAATATCCCCAGTGGTCGGATTTATTTTCCAAATACTCAGGCAGTTCCCCTCTTTGATTATAAGAGAAAATGTATGATTTATCATTGTATTCTGTCACACTGTCAAGAAACAATCGTTCATTATCAGAATTATTATAACTAAATTTTATATTTTTCAGACACTCACTATTCGTTATATTTTGAATAACAATACTGTCCAACTTATACCATTTAAGTTGCTTTAAACATGCAGGATAGCCATCAATATTTGATTTAAGAAAAGGCAGGAAAAGAGCTTTATCGTAGTGGTCAGTTAATTCATCATATCTTTCATCATATATTTTTTTATCATATTCCAATTCATTACTAATACTTTTATGAAAAGAAATAACTATATCATCAGATATTATCTTTTTTAAATAAACGGGAGATAGTAAGTTGCCCTCATTATCATACATTTTACCATTTGATGTTGGACTACAAGGAATATCCAAAAAACCACCATGTCCATCAGGTAAAGATATTCCCACTCTATCATAAACAAAAATGTACATCTGATTTATAAATTCATTTCTCTCGTAAATGAGGTTTATTTCATATTTGTTTGGTAGTATTATTTTCGTAAGATACCATGCAGTAGCAATCCACTCTTTTTCCTTTTGAGCAAAAAAATCAATAGAGAAATCAACCGCATTTATATCTTTTCCAAACACATATTTAGTACCATCTTCCGTTATTATTGAAAATCCGCCAAAACAAGGGGAATATTTATGGTATGCGACTTCCGGTGCTCTAAATGGTATTTCCAAAAATGTGCCGTCAAATTCAACCTTTACTGGTTTATCACATTGCACAATCCAATTGCCATTATGATCTAAATAGAATTTACCATTATAGTTTGCGAAACAAAAAGAAAATTCATCCGGTGCAAGATCTCTTACACGTTCTCTTGCGATACTAGCTATATTTAAAATGTGTTCACGTTTATTCCACAATGGTGTACTCAGTACATTATGATTAAAATAAAATCCTTTTTTTCCACCATAACCATCTACACTATTATCGTGTTCATCCTGCTTGCCGCCATTTACCCGCCGCATTATCACACCACCGGCAAACAAAGTCCAGTTTACACCAGTCCAGCCTGCACGCTGGTCAACTTGAACACCGGCAGCGTGGTAACTCAACGTTATTGGCAACACAAAGTTCTTTACTTTTAACTCATACAAAGGTATTGTAATTTCAGGAACACCCGTATAATGCGAAACAGGTATATCGCCATATTGCCCTAAACTTGCCGCATTCGGACTTAATGCAGACGCAGGAGCTCGAGGTATCTGCGCACACACGTCACCAAACACTGCCAAAAGCACAATGATAAATACGAAAATTAAATATCGCTTCATTATTTCACTTTTTTATTTCACAACAACCTTAACCCGACCGCCGCCGACTTCAAGGATATACACACCAGCCTTTAAGCCGTTAACGTCTATCCTGCCGCTACCACCCCTCAAACTGCCCCTCAAAACCGCTCTTCCCCGCACATCAAATATTTTATACTTAATCGAGTTGCCGCCGGAAACTTCTACATTCAGCGCACCACCATCCACAGGATTGGGATACACGCTAATACCGCCGTCCGGCGACCGCAACCCCTCATTTCCTGCATTTGTTACATTAACAGTAAGTATTTTGCTTGAATTTGCGCCGTAATACTTGCCTTTGGCGTTTGCTGTAAATACATGCGTTCCTGCCTCTATTCCGTACAGAGTATAGCGAATTGTATTGCCCGCTTTTACAAGCGATACACCGCCTTTTTCATAACCGAATGTAATTGTGTCAGCCATTGGTGCGGTTGCGGTAACGGTAATATCACTGCCCATCGCTACACTTACGCCCGCAGACGAAGTAAGCGTTACCTGCGGTTCAACCACACGCACAGTACGCTCTGCCTGCCCCTCGCTGCACGCTGCCGTACCTGATGCGTAAAGTATCTGCACACCTGTATCGGCAATGCCTGCCAGACGATACGACAAATAAGAACTGCCATTAACGGCAGCAACCTCATAACCATTATGCGACAGCACAAGGCGGTCGGCATTTGTTCCCTGCAATACCACTTCTATCGGCGTTCCGAGCGCAAACTCCGTTTCGGTAGAAAGCGGCGACAGAAATTCAACAAGAGTACCGCCCTCTGCAACTTTATACGAAAAACTGCGTATTTCCTCACCATATAAATTTACGGCAGCAACGGCTAAACGGTATTCACCAATTTCGCGCAACGTATCTCTGTAATGGAATGTGCCGCTTTTATAAACATTCAACACTTCGTCATTCAGATAAAACACAACGCTGTCATGCCGTTCGGCACTGCCCCGAACATCAATCACACAACCCCGCATGTAAGTAACATTATCAAGAGATTGAACTTGCAAAGCAGGATAAACTTCCGGCGGAACCGTAACATTAACTTCCGGTACTTTTGAACCGAGCGTATATATGCGGTATTCGCCCGCCGATAAATTCCACATCCAATCTCCATTTACAACATCTATACTGTCACCGCTGAAAAGTTCATAATAACGTCCATTCGGCATTGTTGCAGTAACGCTCTGCCCGACAACATCACCGTTAGCAATTGCCACAACAGTATTTGAACCGTCTTTTTGCAGACGCGACCACTTTACAAGATTATTACCGTTTACATCTTCGTGAAATTCATAATTATAAGCCCTGTCCATACCTGCAAACTGTGTTTTAAGACGAATAAGTTTAGACATATCGTCAAAAAGAGATTTTCGGGCGGGCTGCTGCAGATAATCCCAGCGTACCGGCTTTTTATCGGTGCGGCAACGGTCATTATTGATAAGAGTTGTATCCCAACACTGTCCGATAGAATACGGATAGCCGAGCTCGCCGAACTGCCATATCATTTTCGGACCCGACGAGGCGAGCAGCATTGTATGTACAAGCGCCATACGTTTTAAGGCGGTAATACTGTCGCGAATGTTATAGCCGGCAACGGAATTTCCGTGAACAAGTACATCATACATTACACGTTCCTCATCGTGGCTTTCCGCAAAAGAAACAAAATTGTTCATTGTTCCGACCATACGCCCGATATGTGCATTTCCACCCCAACCCATGGCAAAGTTGTGACTGCCGTCAATAATATTTCGCCACATCATCATGCCATTACTTGCAAAAACATTTTCTTCCGCATCTGTTCCCCAATGCTCAAGAATTATATAAGCGTCATTTTTAACACCGCGCACAACATTCGCAATTCTGTTTATTATATCTATACGCTGTTGATCGTAACTGTCCCATGTTCCGCTTTGCTGGGTAAAACCTTTTGTCATATCAAAACGGTAACCGTCTATATTATACTCTTTTAACCAGTATTCTAAAATTCTGTCAACGAGATATTGCGTATGCGGACTTGTATGATTAAAGTCTTCGCCAACGCTTAATTCGTGCGGGGCGATTACATTATGATAAGGATTGTTTGAGGCGGGACGATTATTCGCCGCATCCCACCACATTTTTACTGTTGGGGAATTTCCGAAAGCATGATTTAAAACAATATCTAAAATTACCGCAATGCCTCTGCGGTGGCACTCGTCAATAAAACGTTTCAAAGATGCCGCAGTACCGTATGCTTTGTCGGGCGCGAAATAAAATGCAGGATTATAGCCCCAGCTTTCATTGCCGTCAAATTCCATTACAGGCATAAGTTCTATTGCGTTAATACCGAGACGCTGCAAGTATGTAAGGGTATCGCGTAACATATCATAACTGCAAATTCCCTGCATAAAATCGCGCAACAGGAGTTCGTATATAACAAGATTATCTTTCGGCGGAGCAGTGAAATTCGGAACAATCCACTTATACGGCTTCTGCGCCGTTTGCAAGATGCCTGCGTAAGAATAAATACGCGCACCCTGCGGAAACGGCTGTAAATTGGGATATGTGGTATTGCTTATATATCTATCGTCCCATGGCGATAAAACTTTTTCGCAGTAAGGGTCGGGCGTATAAATGCTGTCATCAACCATATATTGAAAAGCATATTCTTTACCTGCCTGCAAGCCCTCTATTGTAACCCAGAATTTTTTAGGATTTGCCGCATTGTCGTCCGTACCCCAACATTTCATCTGATGTTCCAAACGCAGTTGCCAATTGTTAAAATCGCCAAGCACAAAGACATGATCTTTCCATGGCGCACGCAATACGAGAGTAACTTTTGCGGGATCGTTTTCGTAATAGTTGATGCCGTCTTTAAGTCCGGCGGGAATTGCTTCCGTAACCGTAGCACAGCGCACTAAAAACGACAGTGTGTCGGCAGCAGAGTATTCTCCCGATACACCTCGCGCAATAACGGTATATAATCCTTTCTGCGCATTATTCAATACGGTATCAAAAAATGCAAGTTCCTCACTACTGTGCAACAGTCCTCCGCCGGCAGAAGTGCCATTATCCACATAACAAAATACCTGCAAATTGCCCCGTCCGGACGCTTCAACACGCAGAGGTACATTTTGCCCCTGTGCGAAAAGCGAATTACGTGCGGGCAGAGAGATTTTTACGTTGTAAAGTGACGACGATACACTAACAAAAATATCTACCCCCCCATCACCTTTACCCTCGTAATAACTGCCATCGGGTTTCTTTTCGCCCGAACGGAACACAAATGCCATACTCAGAATATCTTCCGTTTCCGGCACTTCGTAAAAATCACGAATATTTAATCCGCCGGTACTCCATACCCACGTATTTTCATCTGTCTTAATCAATTGTAATTCGGGCAGATTTTCGCCCCACGCACTTTTGACGTATTTCCAGTCGGTATTATTCACACTTTTGCTCGTAATTATACCTGTGTGGCAATATACAGTGCCGTTATAATCTTTTAATCCTGCCGTGCCTTGCTCCGCATGAAACGTCAATGTTAAAGGCAGCGACCCAACAGGTACTACCGGCTCAGTTGTAACAATCTGCGCTCTTAGAAATGCTGTTCCGAAGAAACTAAAAAAAAGCAAACAGGTAAATATTTTTCTCACTTGCACCAAGTTTAATATTTTAATTGACTTACTGAAATTTATATCGTTGATTTTCAATAGTATATCTTTCTATATTTTGTTGAAATACAGCCATATATTACTGATAATCAGTATTTTTACGAGTTGTGCTTATTTACCACACTTTAATTTTGCAAGTTAAAGAAAATATGCGAAAGACAGATAATTTAAATGCGAATTTTTATTTACATTTGTTGTAAGATAGTTGAAAATTAAACAGTATATAGAAAATGTAAAAAACTAATATACATATAAAATTTGAGCTGACACTCTTATTCTCTTATCTGAAATCGGCAAAATTTCAAACAATATCCGAGAATTAGTAAGTGAAAGTTCACGCTTAGGCGTGGATTTTTTCGTGCTTGTTTGGATATAAGGTTTTGCCGAACCGCAGATAAAAGCAAGCAGTAAAACGAACAAATTACACGCCTTATTTTAGTTGCCTGCGTGTGAGAATATGGGCTGTCACTCACAAACAGAGTAATTATGATAAACAAAAAATTATTGCGCCGATGCCCGATATGCGGCGCTGCCGAAGGCTCTATTTTATACACACAAAAATTTACCGTTCCCGACGATTTTATTTTACCAAAAGAATATGATGTTGTCGTATGCGGCAATTGCGGGTTTTCTTTTGCCGACACTCTTTCAAACCAGGAAACTTACAACAAGTTTTATGAATTGCAATCCAAATATGAAAGCAAGGTAACAGGAAGCGGCGGCGGATATAGCGACTACGACTTGAAACGATTAAATGATACTGCCGATTACATTGAACACGACTTGCAACTCGACAAGAATGCGAGCATCGCAGATATTGGCTGTGCAAACGGCGGATTATTAAAGAATCTCAAAAATAGAGGCTATAAAAATCTCACAGGAATAGACCCATCAGTTATATGCGTTCAAAATGTCCGCGAACAGGGAATTGAGTGTATCAAGGGGAGTATTTTTGACATTCAGAACAAAACATTTGACTTTTGCATACTGTCGCACGTTATGGAACATATCTATAACTTGCAAGATGCTATATTTGCCGTAAAAAAATTACTCTCTGCCAGTGGACAGTTATATATTGAAGTGCCGAACTCATCGCTTTATACTGATTTTTATGTGGTACCATTCTATTACTTTGACAGTGAACATATAAACCATTTTGATAATATTTCCTTAACAAATTTGGGGGCTTCTGCCGGCTTGCATGCAGTACATTACGGATATAAGTCTATTCCTGTTTCTAATAATGTTCTGTATCCTGCCGTATTTGTCGTTTTTGATAAAATATCTGTTACAGGCACAAATTATGCGGAACTTTCTTTGCGGAATTATATAAATCGTTCCTCACAGGACAGTAATATACATTCTAAAATATCCGAACTTATTGCCGACAGAAAGGAAATCTGTATCTGGGGAGTGGGAAACTACACCTTTAGGCTTCTTGCAACTACCGACCTGGCGAAATGTGATATAAGATATTTTGTTGACAGCGATTCCAAAAAAACAGGTAACGGTAAAACGCTTATGTCAAAAAAAATAGTATCACCACAAGCATTGAAAGATTTCAAAGGGACAGTTGTAATCAGTTCTGCCCTTTATGCAAGGGATATAGAGAAACAGGTAAATGCTATTAACCCTGAATTAAAAACGGTGCTGTTGGCTTAGGTTTGTGTGATTGTACTGTGTTGCGTTTCTTATAATTTATCAAGCGTCCGACGGCACAACCAATCTGGAAGTGCATTTGGAAGAAGATACGATATGGCTGACACAACAGCAAATAGCCGATTTGTTTAATGTCAAACAACCGGCTGTTTCCAAACATATTAGAAATATTTATGATTCGGGCGAATTAAATGAGCATAGCACATATTCCATTTTGGAATATATGGGTAAGTATAAATGAAATTTCTTTTACCTTTGCACCGATAAAATCGTAAGAAAACAAAGATTGTCCTCTTGAAAGACAGATGGTAAGATGAATCATTTCAATTCCATACGGGAACTGCTCAATATATTAAGCAGAGGTAATAAACTGATTGCCGAGATGTTTGAGAAACGCAAATTGCCTGCGTACCGCTACGAGCATGCAATGGGGCTGTTGGAAGATAACGAAGACACTATCAAGTTGTTAGTCAGCAAAAATATTATTATCCAAAATGGAACGTATCTCGAACTTGACGACCGGTTTCTTAATTTCTTTGAAGATATTTTGGAGGTCAACGAAGAAATCAACACTTCATATATCAACGAAAATATACAACAGGTAAAAGAATACGCAGCATATTACTTGCAGTCGAATACCGATAGCGAACGGTTTAAGTATTTGAGGAATGTAAAATCTATATTGCAGAAAATCGGACGCAGCACATTGCGTAATATCATTGACGTGAACAGAAACATTGACAATGCTTTCAAAACCGAACCGAATTATAAAATCAAATTGGCCAAACTTGAAAATTACAAGCAAAAATTAGAGGCTATCCAAATTTTAGTTGAGCAAACCGAACGTTTGCTAAGCGAAGACGAGTTTACGTTTTTCAAAATTGCAAACGATGAAGGATTAAAGGACATCCGGAATCAGCTGATTTTAGATTTAACCGAATCAAGACACAATTTGATAGAAACTCGCCGGCAAATCATTGAATATATCAATCAGATAAAGTATCAAAGCAAATTCATTGAGAAACTCAAACAGTTAAAATACTTGCGCGACCAGTTTGAAATCAAGCATAAAACGAATATCCTGCAAGTTTTATCGGAAAACAATGCGCTTGTCTTTGAGAAGAAACCCTCCTACCGGCTCAAACTGTCTATTGACAATTTACAAAGGGATGAAATTTATGCTTTGATACAGAAAGTCAGGAGTAACTATAAATCAGCGATTAATCCGCTCAAAAATATAGCGGAAAATCTGACTTCGCAAGACCAAAAATCTGAAACGGAAAAGGAAATTTACATTGATTTATACAAAGTTAGAAACGACTTTAAACGGTCGGGCAAGCATCTGTTTGAGTTTCTTATGAACTGTCAATTTGTCCGTGAAGCCGCTTTTGAAGAACGGGTAACCATTTACTGTCAAATCATTTCAATGTTTGAAGATGAACTGGATCTATCCGATGAATTTCTAACTCAAAATAATATCGAATATGCAGTTGTTTACTCTCAATAAAATGAAACAATCATGAATATACCCCGACAAACAGGCGAAATATTTGACATCTTGAGCAGCGGACAGTTTATCTGTTCAAACAGCGCAGATAGCCGGATAACAAAATTGCATGAGGTTATCGACAATGCGGATAAATATGATCTCTTGTACGATTATTTTTCTGCGATTGGTTTCATCCTCGAAAAAGGTGATGAGTTTTACTATTTTTCCCGCAAAAACGAATCGAAAGCCGATTTGGAGCGCAAGTTGGAAGCCGCCTGCCGGTGGATTGATGTGCTGGATTTTTTCAAAACTTTCGATAATGCTTTTGGGTCGGGATACAGCTTTGCAGCGAATGATATTGCAGTGAAAATAAAAATCGACGCTGTATTGAAAAGCAAAGCCGACAATTTACGGAACGTGTTTAAATTGGACGACAAAATGCCTTATGACGAGGTTATTGAGAAAATTGCGGATAATTTGTGCAAAGACGGTTATGCCGAAGTGGAAAACGAAATTTTGAAAACGCACAAAATCCTGTCGTCATTCAAATATTTAGAAGAATTAGTTATGAATATAAATATTCCGGAGGAGGTGCAGAATGAGATACCTGAATAGAGATAAATGAATAAAGATTAGAATATGTCACGTATTATGAAAAAAGAAATTGAATCCATTGTTGTTGATGACAGCAATTTATACGAATTTTCACGGAAATTGATTATCAATTCCCGTAAAATTGTATATCAAACTGCCAATTTTCAAATGGTGGAAACTTATTGGCGAATTGGCGAAAAAATCGTCGAAGAACAAGGCGGTGAAATATATGCGAAATATGGTGAAAATCTTTTGAAAGAAGTTTCTGCACGCTTGAGTGTAGAATTTGGAAAAGGATTCACATATGTGAATCTCACCAATATGCGTAAGTTCTACCTGCAATTCCAAAATATTTACGCACTGCGTAAAGAATTAAGCTGGACACATTATCGCTCACTTATTCGTGTTGAAAATCCCAAAGCGCGAGAGGTGTATATGAACGAAGCTGCCGACAACGCTTGGAGTACCAGATTCCTTGATGAACAGGTTGATAGAGAAATAAAGCAAATCCGTTCTTTGATGAATGGCGATTACAAAATGTAAATAATATGAGATACCTGAATAAAATCATATTCATCAACAGTGCCCAAATCAAATACGCCGAAATAAATCTCAACGGTAATGTGCATTTTATCGGCACGCAAGGCGTTGGAAAAAGCACTTTGTTGCGGGCGATTCTTTTCTTCTACAATGCCGACACCTTGGGGCTTGGCATTCCTAAACAAAAATTAGCCTACGTGGATTACTATTTCAATCACTCCAACTCGTATATCATCTACGAAGTCGTAAGAGAAAACGGTGCGTTTTGCGTTGTGTCCTATAAATCGCAACACAAAGTTTGTTTTCGTTTTTTTGACGGGGAGTACAGGCAAAACTGTTTTATCAACGAAAACGGAAATGTGCCGGACAGTTGGGAAGGCATCGCGCGGCAGCTGGATGCGGACAAGGTGTTCTATACGAAACGGAAGATTGACGAATATAAGGAGTATCGCGATATTATTTACGGCAATAACGAGGGCAAAAAGCATGAATACAGACGGTATTCCGTTTTGGAAAGCAAAGACTACCGGCAAGTTCCTAAAACCATTCAGAATGTATTTCTCAATTCAAAGATGGAAGCGGAATTTATCAAGCAAACCATTATCCTGTCGCTGGATAATGATGTGCGGATTGATCTGAACGAATATGCGCACGAGCTGAATGATTTTGAAACGCAACTTACGGATATTCGCAAATTTAAAATGCCTTCTACCGCTTCGCAAGCTGAAAATATTGCAAAACTTCACGTCGCCATTGGGTATTTGGAACGTGAAAAAATTAAATATGCCAAAGAATTGTCGTGGACGGTAAGTCAAAACGTGCAAAAAGAACCGGAAATAAGCGAAAGACTGAAAACGCAACAGGAAAAAGAAACGATTGTCAGAACAAAATTATTGCGGGCAGAAGAACTTTTTAACGGCAAAGCAAATAAAATCAACGGCGATATTCGTGTTCAGGAAGAAAATCTGAAGAAAGCAAAAACATTAAGCGAGGAATACAAACAAAAAAATATCAAGCAGATTATTGACAAAGTAGAAAAGAAAAGTGATTTGGAACGAGAGAAATACAGTTTGGAAAATGAAAAAAGTTTACTCTCCGCCCAATTTACCGATTTGGAGATGAAATTCAAAACAATGTTTGACAGCATAGATAATCAGCAGAAACAGTTTTTGAATGGGAAAAACGCCGAAAAGAACAAAATCAATGCCGATTTTCTGATTTTTCAAGAAAATGCAACAAAAAATTGCAATAAGCTAATTGCTGATTTTAAAGAAGAACATAAAGCGGAAATGGAACTTGCCCGAAGCGATTGGGAAGATAAAAAACGAATTGTCAGCGATTTGAGAATTAAAAGAGAAAGCGTTAAACATACACGTTTTTTTGAAAAAGAGATAAACGATTATAACCAGATAATACAAAACCTGAATAATTCACTTAAACAGCTGCCGCCTGAAAAGGAAAATCTGCAAAAACAGATAGAAACTATTCAAAAACAGTGGGAGCTTGACGAGCAAAACTTGCAAAAAGATTTTAACAGGAGTAAAGAAAAAATAGATGAACAGATTGCCGAACTTGAAAAACAAATTGCTGAAATAGAATCTTATATCAACAACAGCAAAGATTCTCTGTATGGTTGGCTTACAGCGAATTACCCTTATTGGGAAACGACGATAGGAAAAGTAATTGACGACAAAAATGTGCTGTTTAATCCGTCATTAAATCCCCATTTGGTTGAAAAATCCGGCAACTTATACGGCGTAGAAATTGATTTATCCGAAATCAACAAAACCGTTAAAACCGTGAGAGATTACGAAATAGAGAAATCGGAATTGAGCGGGCAAATCCAACAGTTGAAAAAGAATATTTCAGAATTGTCAGTAAAATCGGATGAGGACAGGGAAAAGCTGAAAAGAAAATATCAGCCGAAAATTCGGGAAAAGAAGGATGCAATTCGCGAGAACGAATACAGGTTTGAACAAAGCAAAATCAAACATTCGGAAGCAGCCGTCAAGTTGAATGATTTAAAAAATAAGGCAAAAACGGAGCTTGCAAATCAACTTGAACATATAGACGCAGAAATCGGCAAAACAGCAGAAAATGCGAAAAATGCAGAATCGGAAGTCGGTCGTTTGGAAGGGGAACAAAGTAAAACAATCAAAACAAAAGAAAAAGAACGCGATAAAGTTATAACTGCCGAAAAAGAGCGGATAAACTTGTTGTTGGCTGACATTGAGACAGAAATAGAAGTAAAAAATACGGATATTGAACAGCAGAGAAAAGATATTGATAGCCGGAGAAACAAAGAATTTTCCGAAAAAGGAGCAGACACAAAACGTATCAGTGAAATTGACATGCTTTTGCAAAATTTGAATAATGATTTGCAGTTTATTGACAATAACCGTGACCTTGTAGCCGAATATCGTAAAGATAAAAGAGATTTCATAGATAGAATTTCTGATTTTAAGCAGGAAAAGCAGAAATTTGAAAAACAGTTGGAAACAGAGAAGCAAAAATTTGAAAAACAACGCGCTGAAATATCAAATGAATTATCGGAAATTCAAACAATTATTTCGGACTTGGATAACAAACTTAAAACCATACGCGAAGACCTTGAATATTTCGCCGTATTTAAGGAAAGCGACTGTTTCAAATCTATTGCCGAATATTTCACGAATCAGGATAATAATGATACGGAAAAACGAATTAAAGTGTTAGTAGATGAAATAAAATCAATCCACTACGAAAAATTGTACAATCGAAAGGATGAATTGAGGAAAACAGCGACTGATTTTCTCGGAAAATTCAGCGAAAACAATATTTTCAAATTCAAAAAACAAATTGCAAGCGACTCAGAATTTCTGTCTTTTGCCGAAATGCTCGCCGACTTCGTTGAAGAACGAAAAATCGAACGCATAGAGAAAGAAGTCAATGAACGTTTTGCGCTGATTGTCTCCACGATTGGACAGGAAACGGCAAACTTGCAAGCCGAATCGGGAAAAATTCAATCGCTCGTCACGAAAATAAACAACGACTTTGTTGAGCGAGATTTCGGCAAAGGAATTATCAAAAAAATTGAACTGAAAATTGAAGACAGCAAAAATGAAATCGTACAGTTGCTTTTGATGATAAAGAAATTCAACGACGAAAATACAATGGAATTTGGCTCACCTAATTTGTTTTCGTCAGACAATCAGGAAAAGAAAAACAAAGAGGCGGTAGATTTACTCAAACAGTTCGTAAAGAAAATCAATGAAATAAAACGCGATTTTGTTTCGCTGTCGGATTCTTTTGAATTAAAATTCAGAGTGATAGAAAATCAAAACGATACAGGTTGGGTAGAGAAGTTATCGAATGTCGGCTCGGAAGGCACCGACACGCTGGTGAAAGCGATGGTAAATATTATGTTGCTAAACGTATTCAAAGAAAGCGTGTCAAAGCGTTTTAAAGATTTTCGTCTGCATTGCATGATGGACGAAATCGGCAAACTGCATCCCAACAATGTGCGGGGTATCCTGAAATTTGCCAACGACCGTAATATTATGTTGATTAACGGCTCGCCGATAGAAAATGACGCGCTGGCTTTTACGCATATCTACAAGTTACACAAAGACGAAAAAAGTATTACAAAGGTCAAACGTATTCTTACACAAATTACGCAAGAATGAAAATACCGGTTTCCATCGCAGAAAGTTTGATTTTATTGAGGAGCGGAGAGAAAATTCCTGCAAGTAAAATGAAACATGGCATTGTAGATGAAATGCTTGATAACGGCATTCTGAAAAAACAAATTCGAGGCAGAAGCAAATCATTGATGTATATTCCGGAAAAGCAAGTGTTAGACGTTTTTCTGCAAAATCATTACGGAATTTCCGACTTACAAAATTATATCAAAGTATTAACGACTGAAGAACTCAACCGTGCAGATGCTATTGCAGCTTCTTCCGATTCCAAACTTAAAAAAGTGCGTACTTTCAAGGGGTTTTTGGTAAACTGTTACAATCCGGTTCAGGTAAAAATCAACGGTAAGGAAGCGACTCTTAACCCGAACGAAGGCGCATTTCAATTCATTTATGATTTTGAACATTTTGAAATTCCGCAAGAAATTACCGTTGTCGGTATTGAAAATCCCGAAAATTTCCGGCACATTGACAAACAAAAATATCTGTTTGAGCATATAAAACCGTTATTTGTGAGCCGTTATCCGCAGAATCAAAGCAAGGATTTAATAAAATGGATACAGTCAATTTCTAATCCGTATTTGCATTTTGGCGATTTTGATTTTGCAGGAATCGGAATTTATCTGAATGAATACAAAAAGTATTTAGGCGGTAAAGCAATGTTTTTTATTCCCGAAAATATTGGATATTCGATTTCTAAATATGGAAATAAAGAGTTGTATGACAGGCAGAGAAACAGTTTCGGCAAGAAAGAAGTCGCGGAAGTAAAACTGCTTGAATTGCTTAAGACCATTGACAATCTGAAAAAAGGATTGGAGCAGGAGATATTTATGCGATGGAGGTAATCCCCCCTGCAAATAATCGTATCCTTTCAGACGGATGCTACGGCGGTGATGAATTTTGGGGTTGTAGGGCATAATGGTTTAATTTTCTTCTTTATAATAGATTTTAGATTTTGTAGAATTTACCGTTTTCGTCAGTTATTTTTTTATTTGTTTTTGTATCATTTCATGCAACTTCTGAATATCCGCAACATTTCCAAGTTAATCTACAAAAATCAAACGGTATTCGGTATCTCCCATGAAAATTCTTTTTGTTCCGACATTTTTTTGAGTTTCCAGCAATCGTCGCCGACACGTTCTGCGATATCTTCCAAAACACTTAAGATCGTTTGGTGTGTTGGCGTTATTCCATTTTTTAGCGACAGTAGAATTTCTAAAACAATATTATTAAAATGCGATTCTTTACCAAGCCGTTCGTTTCTGTTCAATAAACTTGTCAGATAATATTTGATTCGCAATTCCACCGGAATACTCGATTTGAACGGTTTGCCTTGTGGAATATAGTAAACGTCTCTTTTTTTATCATAATTAAAATGGTTTGACAAGAAAACCGTAATATCACGATATTCCTTTGCAAGAACATCAAGAAAACCGAGTTCCATTGCTTTGATAATCATTGCGTCGTTAATTTGTTCCAGTGTTGCCCCATTATGTTCGGTGATGACACTTTCCACCGTTTGAATCACGACTTCATCCATATCAATTCCAAGATTGGCTTTCATAAGTGTTTTGGGGTTATGTACTTTACGAAAATTAATAATCAGCTGTCCCGACAACACCGTAAACGGATTCTGACGTTTATGGTAATTACTACTGCCATTTTTTTGCGAGACCGCCCCGACATACTCAAAACCGCAACTCTCTGCTGTATCAATAATTAAATGCCAAAACTCAGGGTCTTTATGTGCAAAAACAAACGACAACCAACGATCATATTTCAAAACGCGAAACATTTCACGAATACTTTGAGCAATAAGCCGTTTATATTTTTCCCGTGATTTGTCAAGTTTACCGTCTTCAATTGCCTCCAGCTGATAATCGTTTTCGGAAACCTCCAAATCAAGCCACGCATACCACATCGCTGACAAATCAAGGTATTGTATATTTTTTCCATACGGAGGATCAGTATAAATGTAATCAACACTTTCATTTTTCAAAAACGATAAATTTGTTGCCGATGCCTTAACAATTTGCGCATTTTTAATAGCACTGTCGTTAATGGTTGAAATTATCTCTTGTTTTGCGTTACGAATAGATCGGAACCGTCTTTGCAGCAAATCAGAAAAAACGAGATTCGTCGGATTCGGCGCCACACGGTATCGGTAAACCCACATCGCTGATGAACCGGTATTGCCATGAGGACCGTCAAAACTCGTAACATTATAATAATGTATCAGACCGGAAAACATCAACAACAATGTTTTACGAATATTTTTGTCTTTTACTTTTTTAATTAACGATTTTAGAAATCCCAATTGAGCGGTCTGTTGCTGACTGAACAATTGATCCGTTGTCTTAACGTCGGAACTTTGGGGTAAGAGTAAACATTTAGGACGAGGATATTTTTTTAATGCTTCGTTGATTTCTGTTTTTGTTTTCGGTTCTTTTTTGAGATAGTTCGTTTTGATCGAGTCAAAAGCGTCTTCCATGTCTTGTATTTTGACCGGAACAAGCAAGGAATCAACCAAAAAGTTTGCCAATGGGTTAATATCGACATGGATTCCTTTCCGTCCCAACATGAGCGATTCAATAAGTGTTACACCGCTTCCTCCAAAGGGATCAAGAACAACATCACCCGGCTGACTGTAATTCATAATGTACGCCTGAACAATATTCCATGATTGCTTTGTAAAATAAGGGTGAACACCGAAATGCCGTCTTACCGCCTGTCGCCGTATCGGAATCTCATTAAGCAATCGTTTCCGGCAATAAACTGAAATATCGAAACTATTTTTCGGTTCTGTTTGTTTTTCATATTCAATAGATTGTCCTGTTTGAAAATTTTTCGGCGAAAGATAACGTTTCAAATCATCCCAATGTTGATCACATTCCTGACAATGAAATCGTAGCAATAATGATCGGTTTAAGTCGGTTTTATACAACGCCAATTCTAAACCGTTACAAAGAACAAAATAATTGCTGCGAATTTCGCGGTGTGAAGCATAAGAGAACGCCTGATCAATAAGACCGGAATCTGTAATATTTGTATCTGTTGATTTTGCTTCGATAACACAAACAAAACAATGACCAACTTTCAGTGCATAATCAGCATAATATGGAGTTGTTTGTTTCTTGCTGCCGATTTGGATGTGTACGGTTTTTTCGAGGACAATGTTTTCTTCGGTGTAACCAAGTTCTTTAATAAGCGGATCAATAATGAAAGAACGAACACTTGCTTC
>JAIRNR010000018.1 GCA_031257915.1 Bacteroidales bacterium | reverse complement strand
GTAGTAAACTGCCTGATATACTCCAACATGGACGATTTGGGTTTAGGTGTGGACTGCGCAGCAGAAAACACTCTAAAAGGCGATGTAAACATAATAAACAACACAATAGTAAATAACGCCAACTGCCCGCGAATGGTGTCTTTAATAAACAACACGACAGGTTTCAAGATAATAACGAGTAACAGCGATACAAGTGAGAGTGGCACTACTCCTTACAAACTATCCCGATATTACCTGTCGTCAACCGAGACGACATGCAGTCAATTTGCATGTTTTTTAAACGCGATAGAGCCGAAAGTAAGTAGTAGTAATAGTACAGTAGAAATATCTGCAGCAGATCTTTCAGCAATACTTTCTGATACTACTTATGCGCCGTTAAGCGGTCACCCGGGCGAAACGATAAAATCTGTTTTGGATATAGACACATCGGTAAGTACAACAGCGGCGGATTGGGATTTATGTAGTTTCAGTACGGATGCAAAAAACTATCGCGGCCGGATATACTACAGTAGGGCGAGTAAAATTTTCGGTCCGAGTGATGCCACTTATGTTGAAAATGGTGAGAGTCCCCACAATAACAATTATGCGTGTAGTTTTGTAAGTTGGTATGGTGGAATGGCTTACAGTATCTGGTTAGGTGGGATGTTACCGACTTTGGGTCAGTGGTATTACGGTGCTTGTGCGACTGACAACGATGGTGGAAAAGCGGCAAACAGCCATTATCCAAGCCCAACGGTAAAGACGTCAATGCTTCTTGAATATGGTGAGGATAAAGATCTAAATCCAATAGCATGGTACGGTGTTAATAGTGCGGGTAGTGAGAATATTTGTCACGTACACGAAGTAGGGAAAAAATACCCAAACAGTGTAGGCTTGTATGACGTAGGCGGTAACTTATGGGAGTGGTGTTTGGACTGGTACCAAAGTGGTTCTTATACAGGTGGTCAGGACGGTGTGTCTGCTTCTTCCTCTTACACCCGTGTTTATCGCGGCGGTGGCTATGACATTAGCCCGTACCGCTGTTCGCTGGGCTATCGCGGCGACAGCAGTCCTGGCTCCTTTTACAACACCGTCGGGTTTCGGTCGGCGGTTGCGCCGTAGTCCTTTTTCCCCTTCCGCCACAAGCAACAGTTTAAAAGAACGAGTGCGGAAGCAACAGAAAAGAGTGCGGAAGCAACAGAAAAGAGTGCGGAAGCAACAGAAAAGAGTACGCCAGCAACAAGAAAGAGTGCGCCAGCAACAAGAAAGGGTGCGCCAGCAACGACTTTATATACAAAGAATAATGTAACGAAAATTTTAAGCGGGTTACTTCGGAGTGTGAAGCAAAATAAAGTGTGGAGCAGCAATGCAAGTAACATCCGGCTGATAAGAGCAATGGTCAAACTTGCTTGAACAAAAATAAAAATGATACGTTACGGAAATTTAATAGAGAAATACGACATAAAACATTGCGGGTAAAATAAGCAGTACAAAGAGTACGAGAGGTGCATTGAGAGAGATGGGGCTTTTACTATTCCGTATAATGACAACATTATTTCCCATTCGGTTTCATTTATGTCGGATATTGCCCAATACACTTAACAAAACATACCCTTTGTAATTTTTAAGGTAAGATATGAGGCGGAAGAATTGCTTCATTGTAATTTGCAAAGTTAGTTATTTTTGGAATCATAATAATTTTCCCAATTCCTCCATCATCGCTCGACGGTTGGAATAAACAGATTTAAAGTAAGCCAAAAGTGAGGTGACTGTTTCTACTCCATTGGGATATTCTTTCATAGTTTTCAATACGCCAGCCACATATTTATAATGATCTCTTCCCATATTTTTAGCGGCATAATCAGTAATTTGCAGATGATAAAATGCCAACATTCGTTCCGGATAGCGCGATTTCAAATAAGGTTCATATTCCCTTAATGAAGAATATCTCCCTAATTGGATATTCTCTTCGACGTGAGCCATCAACCTGTCCCAATATTCTTCTGCTATATAAATCTGCGCCAATACATGCCCGCCGATTCCACCCATTTTTTGTTTCCCCGATTTTAGGATAAAATCATCCAGATAGCTTGCCCACTTTCCGGATGGAATAACGGTTTTCAAGATATGGTAATACTTCATGCTCTCCCTGCCGCCGACAAACAAATCTTCCGCCAGCTCAATTACCTTTTCGTTGTTATCCATCAATTTGTACACAGATAGTTTTTCATCTTTCCAGTCGCTCACTGTTCCCCAATGGTTTTCCTTTTTGGCAAGACTTATTCCTTCGTCAATTAAAGCCAGTGCTTTCTCATATTGTTTTTCGGATAGCAATTCTTTCAGATTGATTTTCCGAATCTCGGGTAAATACAAGTAATGAGAGATTGTTTTCTCAACGTCCTCTTTTCTGTTTGCATTTTTTAAAAGTTCAATCTTTGATGCAACTAATGAATGGGTACGAAAAGAATCGGGATTGTCTTTTAATGCTTCGTCAATAATTTTGATACCATTTTCGATGTTTGAAGTTTTGAGACTTATAGAAAAAAGCAGATTGTTCAAGTCGGCTAAATCATAATTGTCATAGTTGCTGTTTTTTATCATTTGGCTTATTGCATTTGTCGCAACTTCCAATAAATTGTCCGGCAAACCCGATTCAATCATTTTTTCAATTATCTCCGAAGCCTCTTGGCAATTACAGGCTAAATCGCCGTTGTAATCATCATATTCTTCATAACAATCTCCTATTTTTTTAATAATGTGAAGTAAGATAGTCAAAGCTTGTTCTTCGCAGTTCAACTTTATCAGCGATTTGGCTTTTTCTATATACTTATACAACCGGCGGGAGATTTCTTCTGCGTCATCTGAATGACCATACCTGTTATATGAACCTCTTGCATTAAAGCATTTTTGTATCTCTTTTATATAATCGACCTGCACATTTGTCTTTTTTTGCGGATGAAACTCGGATATTAACGCCTGATAAAAGTCGAGATGCTTATCTGCATATTTAGATAGAAAAGACGTAAGCTCTTTATGATTGACTTGTTTAAGAATTTCGGTCAATTGCTCCAATTGAGGAGAAGGCGGGATTTCGGTATTTACCGGATAATTATCCTTATTATCTTTAATATAAAGGAGTACCGCCGCCGTATGTTTGCACATATCGCCGTAATCATACGGACAATCGCAATCCCATGAAACAATATCATCGCCGTTCATTTTTACTTCAACGGTGTACAAATCGCTACCCTCAACTTCTGCCGTCCATGTGTCGGGATAACGATGTTCGACATTATCAACCATACCGTTTTTGTAGTATTCTTCGCCTCTTTCATAAATTGCAGGCGAAATGTGTTTGTAGAGATTATTTAAGTCCATTTTATTTATTTTTATGAGATTAAATTTTTATCATTCAAAATAGAGTTTATTATCCTGCCGTTTTTCAGGGTTATGAATAATATAATTGAAAATCCTTTCAAGTAATTTTTCACTGTTGGGAAGTGAGTCGTGCAGGAGAATAATTGCATGTGGGCGCAGTTTTTTTATAACTCTGTTTAATGCTTTTTCCTGTGTTAAGGAAGTGTCGTAGGAACGGATATTCCACCCTGTTACTTTATATCCGCGCTCTCTAATAACTCGACTTATACGAATATTGGTTATGCCGAAAGGAGGACGGAAATATTCTACTTTTTTGCCTGTAATTTCTTGCAGGATATTGTCTGTTTTTTCTAATTCTTCCTGCATTTTTTTTGCAGAAAAAATCGGGAATTTCCCACAGTGTGAGTAAGTGTGATTGCCGATGGAATGTCCTTCTGCCGCAATCCGGCGCACAATGTCGGGATATTTTTCAGCATTCTCGCCAATTAAAAAAAACATTGCTTTTACGTTGTAGCGGCGCAGCACTTCAAGCACTTTCGGCGTTTGTACGGGATGAGGACCGTCATCAAAAGTGAATAATATCTCTTTTGTAGAATTTTTGCACTGCGCCTTTATGAAAATATTCAGGCGAATAAAATACATCGCAGCAAAAATAAAAATCGGGCAAAGTATAAATGCTGCAATGCCAATATAAAGAAGTATGTGTGCAATTAAACTCATAAATTCATTGGAATATCAAGTGCGGAACAAACTGTTTGCGGTGCAATTCCTGTATGACGCTGCAATAATTTTACAGTATCTGTTTCGGCAATGGTATTTGCTTTTTTTTCGCCTGATACAAGCATAAATATCGCGCCCTCATTCTGCGGTTCTTTTATATGTAATCGTTTTAGCAGTGCGAGTAATGTCGGTGTTTTTTCGTCAAACGCACCGATAAGAACCTGTTTTGCGCTGTGCTGCGATATGCGTATTTCCGCGTCAAGCAGTGCATGTAAAAAACTTTCACCGCGCTGACAGTATGTCATATTATAACAATGATTGTTTGTTAGAAGTGCAATTTGTGCGCCGACAGTATTAAATGTTGACTGTATAAATGGAATAGGATTAAGAAGTTGTTCCTGCTGTTGAAAAATAGCACGCAAAAACTTTTCGCCGTCCTCAATAAAACCAAGCGCAGTTGCAGTAATTATAGCGTCAGGCGTTACATTGCCCGCATTTTGTAAACATTCCATCGCGGTAGCAACACTTACTTTTAAAAGTGATCTCATTCTGCGGCGCAGCATTGCATCGGGAATAAGTTCCTTAACATCTTTTTTAAGTGCGCTACTTGTCGATATGGAGTTTATGTACATCTTATTTTGAAAAAATTATACTGCTGCTGTTGCCGCCGAAACCGAAAGAATTACTCATAATATTTTTTAATACTTCGCCTTTTTTCAATACGGTTTGCGGTATTATTTTTGTATTTAATGGTGTTTTAAAATTTAAATTCGGATAAATCAATCCGTGCTGTAATGCAAGTATGCAGAACACAGCCTCAATGCCGCCGCTTGCTGCAAGAGTGTGTCCTGTGAGCGGCTTTGTGGAACTGAAAGGCGGCAACTGCATTGGTTTGCCGTTTGCTTCGCCGCCGAAAATGCGTAATAATGCCGCACTTTCCGAAGCGTCGTTGTTCGGTGTGCCTGTGCCGTGAGCGTTTATATAGTCAATTTCGTTTGGCTGTAATTCTGCTGCCGATAATGCTTCCCGCATTGCAAGATATGCACCCTGTCCGCTTTCTGATGTTGCTGTTTGATGAAATGCGTCCGTAGCATTGCCGTAGCCGCTTAAATAAGCGTACGGCTTATGCTCTTCCGTGCAACTGTTTTTACCGCTCTGCAACGTGTCCTTACGCTGTAAGACAATATACGAGCCGCGACAGTTCAATCCTTTGGCAGGATTCTGCAACGTATCCTCACGCTGTAAGACAATATATCCTGCTCCCTCGCCGAGATTAAGCCCTTGGCGGTTTTCATCAAATGGGCGGCATGGTGCGCTGTCAAGGATTTTCAGAGAATTAAAACCATTAAGAGTTGAGAGACAAAGTGCATCTGTTCCGCCTGCAACAACGGCATCCAGGAGACCGGCTTTTATCAGTCCTGCTCCGAAAATAATTGCGTTTGCCGATGACGAGCAGGCAGTAGAGATTGTCGTTTTAAAGTCGGTAATATTGCAATATTCGGCAATGGCATTTGTGCTGTCGCCGCAGTCATGTCCTTTTAAATCGTCAGTATTTCCACTTGCGGGGTCTTGCAGATATTGCCTGTAAAAACGTTCTGTGCTGTCCATTCCTGCCACGGATGTTGAGGAAACAAGTCCGATACGCAAATGGGAAAGTTGCAGGTCTGCCGATTGTAATGCTTCGTGTGCGGCAATCATCCCAAGCATTGCAGTGCGTGTATAATGCCTGCTGTCCGCACCACCTTGCGCCACCATAGCAGCAAGCTCGTCATTAGTATGCGGCACCTGACATACAGGTACTTCAAGCGTGGTATCAAACAGCGATACACGCTTCAGTCGGGACACAGGCACAAGCAGATTCCGTAATGTATCCGTAACGCCGACGCCTTGTCCGCTCACAATCCCAATGCCTGTAACTGCTATGCGCATTACTTTTTATTTTTACAGACGTATTCGGCAAGCGTGGCTATGGAGTAAAATACAGGTTTTGCTTCTGCGGGGTTTGCAAAACGGATACCATATTCTTTTTCAAGAATAAGAGTTATTTCAAGTGCGTCAATGGAATCAAGTCCGAGTCCTTCTCCGAAAAGTGGTGCATTATTGTCAATATCGTTCGGAGTAATATCCTCAAGATTTAATGCTGAAATAATCTGTTCTTTTAATTTTAAAATAGTTGCTTCCATGTTTTAATTATTATTTTATTTGAAAATGCTCTTTGTTCTATTTACCGTTATATGAACTTGTCCAAAATAAAAGTTCATACTGCATACCTGCAATAAAAATATCCTCTAATGCTTTTAACTCCGCTTCTGTTTTACCGGCGGCAAGTTTATCAATCATATCCGCATACTGTTTGCAAAACAGGACATATTCGTCCTGTGCATAATTGTCAATCCATTTTTGATACGGATTTGATACGCGAAGCCGCCCATATTGCTTTTTTAAACGGACAGCATAATCGTTATAGGTCCAGGTGCATGGCAAGGTTGCAACGAGAATATCAAGCACATCGCCCATAGCAGCAGTAGAAAGCAGGAATGACGTATAAGAACGGTTATACGGAGCGATTTCCACTTCTTCTATCTGTTCCTGCGTAATACCCCATTCTTTCATATAAGAACGGTGCATGTTCATTTCATCTGCCAAAATAGAATTTTGCATACTCGTGAAATAAGCCATGGTTGCTTCGTCCTGCGCCTTTATAACAGCGAAAGCATATACTTTTGCATACTGCAATAAATAGAGATAATCCTGCAACAGATAGTATTGAAATTTATCTTTTTCAAGCGTACCTTTGCCGATTTTCTGTACAAATGGGTGATCGTATGCTTCTTCCCATATTGCATTGCCCTTTTCTCTTAATCTCTGAGTAAAACTTTCCTGCGCCTGCACTGTATAAAATGTGCAAAGCGAAAAAATAATTGAGACAATAAAAATAGTAATTCGTTTCATATTATTTTCAATTATGCGGATATGCTGCAAGAAACAAATTGCGCTTATGCAATTCGTCTTTTATTTTTATAATATCTTTCAGGTTTATATTACCTACAACGTATTTGTAACTGTCGCTTGCGTAGCGTTCTGTTATTTGCTGAAAATTGAAAAGTGATAAATCATCTTCATTTTCGTAACGAAGATAAATTCGTATTATATGGTCTTCCGTATAGTGAAATTTTCTTATGCGGTTACGTTTTTTATATTCATATCTGTAATTATGATAACGTGCGGTAATATCGCTTAATACGGCAGAGCCTGTCGGCTTGCTGCCCGCGCCCTGTCCGAACATAAACTGCTTGTAATAAAATTCACCTTTGATAACAACGCCGTTAAATTCGTCTTCAACACTGTAAATATATTTATCCTTACTTATAAGTTGCGGCAAAACAAAGAGTGTAATTTGATCATTTGAAAGTTTTTCAACCTGTCCCACAAGTTTAATGCGGCGCGATTTTTCAATAGCAAATCTTATATCGTTTTCACTCATATTGCTAATGCCGAAGTTTAGCAGTTTATCGGGATTTACATATTCGCCAAAGGCATGAACTGTGATAATTACAAGTTTAAAAAGTGAATCGAAACCGTCCACATCAAACGACGGATTGCTTTCCGCAAAACCCAAATCCTGCGCCATTTTCAATGCAGTATCGTAGCGCATATTTTCATTAAATATTTTTGACAGGATAAAATTACTTGATCCGTTGAGAATACCTTTCACCGAAATAAGTAAATCGTTGTCGTAATATTCTTCCAAGTTACGGATAACAGGAATACTGCCGCACGCAGAAGCGTCGTAGAGAAGTGCCGCACCTGTCTTTTGTTGCAGTTCTATAAGTTCGGGGAGATGGTATGCAAGCATTTTTTTATTACCGCTTACTACGGAAAGTCCCTTATTCAGGGCTTTTGTAACGATGCCGTATGCGGCTTTATCATCATCTATAACTTCAACAATTAAATTGATTTTGCTATCGTTAAATATATCGTCAGGGTTTACAGTGAAAAATTCTTGCGGCAACGTGCGCGGCTTATCTGCATTTTTAACACAAATACGTTTTATTTCCGCCTTGTTGTTTTCCACACGCTGCAACACCCCAGCCAGTCCCTGCCCCACAGTACCAAATCCAAAAAGTCCTATTGTTATTTTATTTTCCATTATTGTAGAATTCTAAAATCATTTCGTTGAGTTTATCTGCTTCGACTAAAAAGCCATCATGGGCAAAGTCGGAAGATATTACGCGCAGTGTGCTGTTTGGGATATGCTTTTGCATAAATTCATGTTCGCTTACCGGAAACAGCAGGTCGGAATTTATTGCCGTCAGCAGTGTGCGGGCTTTAATAAGGCTTAATGCTTCACGTATGCTGCCTCTGCCGCGCCCGATATTGTGCGAATCCAGCATTTGTGTCAGGCGATAGTAGGAATATGCGTTAAAACGTGCAACTAATTTATTGCCCTGATGACGTTGATAGGAACAGACACGATGTTCACTTATACGGTTATCGTCCGATTCCGCCTGTGTGCAGTTGTATGCTGCTGCGCCTCGATAACTCAACAGCGCTATTGCTCTGGCGGCTGCCATTCCTGCCGCACCTGCGTTATCTTGCGGCAAACCGTAAGTATTATCGGCTTCAATAGCCATACGTTGCGTTTCGTTAAAAGCGGTAATCCATGGTGTGGTCGCACTTGACGTTGCAATAAGAATCAACTCTTTCGTGAAGTCAGGCTCCATAATAGCCCACTCCATTGCCTGATAACCTCCAAGTGAACTTCCGATAAGCGTTTTTATTCTTTTAATTCCAAGATGTGCGGCAAGAATTTGGTGTGCGCGTATGGTATCGCGTACGGTAATAAGCGGAAAGGTGCCGTAATAGGGGTTGCCTGTTTGCGGATTTATTGACAGCGGTCCTGTTGTTCCGTAATGTGAGCCAAGAATATTTGCACACACGATGAAATATTTTGACGGATCAAGAAATCTGCCTGCAACTACCGTATTTACCCACCAGTCGGCAACATCGGAATTTGCTGTTAGTGCGTGACAGACCCAGATAACAGGCTTATCGGCATTACCAAAAGTATGATATGCAATTTCGAGCGAAGGCAATTCACCGCCCGCTTCAAGCGGGAAAGAATGATTATATTTGTAGATATTCGCAATCAAAACAAAAAAACATAAAATGGCTGCAAAGGTACAAAAAACAACATTGTCTTTACTTTAATGAGTAGTCGGAGCATATTCATATCTATTCCTGTAATGGATGAGCCGCAAGTTATTTCGTTTATCGAACGGCTTGCTTCGCAAACGCAGTTACCCCATACTGTTGCAGTATGTGTGAACCATCCGAAAACATTTTGGAACAGCAAAGATAAACGAAATATTGCAGAAACAAATATTGAAACGCTTCGGAAGTTGCAAAAATCAGCAGATAATCTGCCTTTTGCTCTTAAAATAATTGACTGCTGCACAGTTGGTACTGATGAAAAACATATTGGTGTGGGATGGGCGAGAAAATATGCTCTTGATTTTATAAATACCATTGCTGCCCCCGATGATATTATGTTTTGGATGGATGCCGATACTGTTTATCCTGATAATTATATTGAAGAAGTTCTTAAAGTATTTGAATACGATACTCAAATACTTGCTTTAACTGTGCCGTATTATCATTTGATAGATGGTTTTGACAGTCGGCAACAGATAGCAGCATTGCGTTATGAGATTTACATGCGTTCATATCTTATCAACCTTTACCGCATTAAACATCCTTACACTTTTACGGCTATAGGTTCCGGTATCGTTTCAACGGTCGGAGCATACCGCAAAGCGGGCGGATTAACACCTGTAAAGAGTGGTGAGGATTTTTATTTTATTCAAAAACTTTTCAAAATCGGTAAGGTTTCCGCGTGGTGCAATGTTGTATGCAATCCGTCAATTCGTGCAAGCAATCGTGTTTTTTTCGGAACAGGTCCTGCTATCAGGAAAGGACTTGTAAATGATTGGGAAAGTTATCCTGTTTATCCGTTTTCACTTTTTGAAGAAATCGGTAATATTTATAAAAAAATCGGTGGACTGCGGTTGCCGGACAATGTTGCGGAATCAATTAACGTTATTTCCGAAGCCGATATTTGTAAATTTCGCGCCAATTCCCGCACACGTGAGCAATTTATTAAATTTTGTACGGAAAAATTTGATGCATTGCGCACACTTCAATATTTAAAATCGCACTATAAGCAAGACGACAGTACGGATGCAGATAATTTGCGGGAATTGCTTACGTGGTGCGGACAGCCGCAGTTGGGCGAATTTCCCGGCTTGTCGGTCATTACTTTGCCGCAATGGCTGCAAATTCGTGAAGTGCTTTTTGGGGTGGAGATGTTGTTTCGTGGTGGTAAAGTTGGGCTTATTATTTGTTAATAGCCTCTTCCAAAAACATAAAACTCAAGAAAAAAACACATAAGCCAGCAAAACAGCAGCAACCACACCGATAACATCGGCAAACAATCCCGCACCGATAGCATAGCGGGTTTTCTTGATATTTACACTGCCGAAATACAATGCAACAATGTAGAACGTTGTATCCGCCGCACCCTGAAACAGGCAGGATAAGCGTCCTGCGAAACTGTCTGCTCCGTATGTGGTCATTGCTTCAATCATCATTGCCTTTGCGCCGCTACCGCTGAGAGGTTTCATAAATGCTGTGGGCAGTGCGGCAACAAAATCGGTATTTAAACCCACCATATTTACTGCCCATGCAATACCATTGATAAGATAATCCATTGCGCCGCTTGCACGAAAAACTCCTATACCGACTAACATCGCAATAAGGTAAGGAATAAGTTTAAGTGTGGTAGTAAAACCATTTTTTGCCCCATCAATAAACGCCTCGTAAACATTTATACGCTTATACAGTCCGCCTGCAATAAATCCTGTAATTATCAGCAGAAGCAGTCCATTTCCAAACCATGTAGAAAACGTTTCCACATGTTCGGCAGGTGCCATAACACAATATGTTGTAAGCCCTGCAATACCCAAAGTTATACTGCCGAGCCACGTTATTACGGTACGGTTTAAGAGATTTATTTTTTGCTTTAAGGCAACAAAAATAATGCCGCCAACGGTAGAGCAGTAAGTTGCAATAAGCAACGGAACAAAAATATCCGTAGGATTTGCCGCGCCCAGAATCGCACGTTGCGCTAAAATGGCAACAGGAATAAGTGTAAGTCCCGATGTATTTATTACTAAAAACATTATCTGTGCGTTTGACGCTCTCTCTTTTTGGGGATTTAATTCCTGCATGCTTTGCATTGCTTTCAGACCTACCGGCGTTGCAGCATTGTCAAGTCCAAGCATATTTGCAGAAAAATTAAGCAGCAGTTGTCCTGTTGCAGGGTGATTTGCGGGTATTTCAGGGAAAAGTTTATTGAAAAACGGACCTGCAATACGTGATAAAACCCTTATCGCACCTGCCTTTTCACCAATATTTAAAAGCCCCATCCAAAGCGTCATAATGCCCGCAAGCGGCAACGCAATATCCATTACGGTCATCTTTGTAATAGAAAATGTTGCGTCAACCATAGTCTTAAAAATTGAAGCGTCGCCTGTAAGTATTACATGCAACAATGCGACAATAAATGCGGCGAGAAAAAATCCGATCCAAAGATAATTCAGAAACATTAGGGCAAAGTTAGTTCATTTTTATTAAATTTGTGATAATTATGGATAACGTAATAAGGATAAAAAAAGGACTTGATATTCTTATCAAAGGTAAGATTGATACATCATTGAGTGCGCCTGTGATATTGCACGAAGACTATGCCGTTAAGCCAACCGATTTTTATGGATTACAACCGAACCTGCTTGTCCATAAAGGGGACAGCGTAAAAGCCGGTACGCCGCTTTTTTGCGATAAGAAAGATGAGAGAATAAAAATACCATCTCCCGTTTCGGGTGTTATAACAAATATTATAACAGGTGCAAAGCGTTCAATAGAGGCTGTTTGTATAAAGGCAGATAAAGAACAGGAAAGCATAGTGTTTGATGTACCGAAATTGAACGAATATTCACAGGAAAACGTGAAAGCCTCTTTACTCGCTTCGGGTTTGTGGTGCATGTTTCGCCGCCGTCCCTATGACACAATTCCGAAGCCGGACGATACTCCCCGCGATATTTATATATCTTGTTTTGACAGTGCGCCTCTTGCACCGGATATGGAAATGCTTATACACGGAAGAGAAAAAGAATTTCAAGCAGGCATTGATGCCATAAGGCATTTGGCAGGCAGTACGGATAATTTGGGCAGAGCGGGCAGCGTACATTTGGGACTTCATGCGACACAAACAATATCATGGGCTTTTAGAGAATGTAAAAATGTTGAGATTCACTACTTTGACGGACCGCATCCATCGGGTAATGTGGGTATTCAAATACATCATACAAAACCGCTTAATAAAGATGAACAGGTGTGGTACATACATCCTCAGGACATTGTGGCTATCGGTGCGCTTTTTCTTACAGGCAAATACGATTCCAAAAGGGTTGTTGCCGTTGCAGGGTCGGAAGTTCTTCATACACGTTACATTAAAACACGTTCCGGCGTAAACGTTTCTTATTTGCTTAAAGATAATCTTTATGAGGGAAACAATGTCAGGGTTATTAGCGGAAATGTCCTTACAGGCAAGCGTATTGCCGAAGACGGATATATCGGATTTTACGACAGTTTTATTTCCGTTATCCCCGAAGGTAACCATTCGCGATTTCTTGGCTGGCTCACTGCCGGAATAAATCTTTACAGTTTTTCGCGCTCGTTTTTCTCATGGCTGATACCCGGCAGGGAATACAGAATTGACACAAATTTAAACGGAGGCAGAAGAGCATTCGTTCTTATTGGCGATATTGAGCGGGTATTTCCAATGGATATTTATCCGCTGCAACTTATAAAAGCGTGTATTGCGAAAGATGTGGAAAAGATGCTTGACTTGGGTATTTATGAAGTATCGCCTGAAGATTTTGCTCTCTGTGAATATATTGATGCTTCAAAAACGGAAATACAGCAGATAATACGCGAAGGATTAGAACTTGTAAAAAAGGAAACGGAATGATATGTTGAAAAATTTTTTAAATAATATTAAACCGAAATTTGAAAAAGGGGGACGATTTTCATTCCTGCACTTCACTTTTGAAGCGTTTGAAAGTTTTCTTTATGTACCCGGTAAAGTTACGTCGCAAGGTGCGCATATAAGAGATCCATTAGATATGAAACGTGCAATGAGCATGGTTATTATTGCTCTTGTTCCGTGCGCACTTTTCGGCATGTATAACGTGGGTTATCAACATTTTTCAGTAAAGGGATTGCTCGCAGAACAAGGATTTTGGGATATTTTTATTTTCGGGTTATCCAAAATCGTGCCGCTTTTTGTCGTCAGTTACGTCGTGGGGCTTGGAATAGAATTTGCCTTTGCAGAAATTCGTAAACACGAAGTAAATGAGGGATTTCTTGTTAGCGGGTTTTTAATTCCTCTAATATCTCCGCCTGATATTCCGCTTTGGATGCTTGCACTTGCAACAGCATTTGCAGTAATTATAGGAAAGGAGATTTTCGGTGGAACAGGTATGAATATTTGGAATCCTGCGCTGCTTGCGCGGGCATTTATGTTTTTTGCCTATCCTCATAAAATGTCCGGTGATGATGTTTGGGTATCGGATGCCATATCGGGACCTACCCCGCTCGCGAATGCATCTCAAAATGTAGTAGATTTATTGCCGGAAGCAAACGACCTTTTTTGGGGACTTATTCCCGGATCCGTAGGTGAAACATCCAAGTTTTGTATATTGCTTGGTGCAGTAGTTTTACTTTGGACAAGAGTTGCAAGTTTCAGAACAATGTTTGCAGTAATTTTCGGCGGCGGGTTATTGGCATTTATTTTAAACGTGTGCGGTGTGACGGATGTTACTGTTTCGCAGCAACTTTTAATGGGTGGATTTATGTTTGGTGCGGTGTTTATGGCTACAGACCCCGTAACATCGGCAAATACAGGTACCGGCAGATGGATTTACGGCTTTTTAACAGGCATAATTGCAGTAGTTATCCGTGTTTTTAACCCCGCGTACCCGGAGGGAATGATGTTGTCCATTTTACTTATGAATACATTTGCACCACTGATTGATTATGTGGTGGTGGAAAGCAATATACGCAAGCGTAAACGCAGAAATGAAATAAAGCAACGTGTTTAAACAGAATGAAGAAGAATTTTTCAAATCGTTATATTTTTATTTACATTACCGTTTTGGTAATCGTTATTGCTTTGGTACTTTCTCTTGCGGCAACACTTCTGCAGCAAAGGCAGGATGACAATCGCAAGATAGAAAAAATGCAGAGTATTCTCCGTTCGGCAGGTATCGAATCGTCCGTTGAAAATGCTATGCTTCTTTACCAAAAATATGTTACGGAAGAATTGTATGATGAACATCCCGTTTATGTTACGCAGATTGATAACGGACGGATATACATTTTTCCGCTTCGGGGAAAAGGACTTTGGGGACCTGTGTGGGGGTTTATTGCGCTAAAGGAAGATATGAATACTGTTGTAGGAATAACACTTGACCATAAAGGCGAAACGCCCGGACTTGGCGCACAAATAACGACAGCCGAATTTCAAAATCAGTTTAGAGGGAAAAAAATATTTGACGACAGGGGCAACTTTGTGTCCATAACTCTTGTTAAGGGTGGAGCAGGAAATTTTTCAGGAAACCGTAAACACGCAGTAGATGCTATTTCGGGTGGTACCCTTACGAGTAACGGCGTTACCGAAATGCTTTTTAGCAATTTGCTCATGTATGAACCGTTTATGAAAGAACGGTTAGACCGTTTAGCTGCTCCCGACACAGTTACGAAACAGGATACGGCGGAGGAAGTTACTCCCGCGTATCGCCAGTACAGGAGCGACACTGTTGACAAGCCCCAAACCCCATCCGCATTTATTACCGACACGCCTAAAAAGTCCGTTAGACAGCAGTCTGTGCCTGAGCAGGAACAACAACAGCAGACATCGCCGGTATCCGCCGCCGACACGTTTCAAAAAATGCCGGAGCAGCCGGTACCGCAGCAACAGTCAAATGACTCTCAGCAGTCGGACCCTGAAAAGCAGGATGTATATCTTGACACTGCCGCCGAAGTATCGGAAACAGGAGATACAGGGCAGACAACATCAAAAAAAGAAAATTCAAGAAAGAGGCGTAGCAATAAAAAACAGGTACAGGCAGACGAAGAATAAGATTATGGAACAGAAAACAAATTATCTAAAACTTATAACCTCTCCTCTCGGCAAAGAGAATCCGATTACCGTACAGGTTCTTGGTATCTGTTCTGCTCTTGCGGTGACAGTTCAGTTGGAGCCAGCCCTTGTAATGGCTCTTTCGGTAATTGTAGTTACAGGGTTTTCGGGACTTATTATTTCGGCAATGCGCAACAGTATTCCTCTGCGTGTACGTATTGTAGTGCAATTAATGGTAGTTTCGGCTCTTGTTATTCTTGTAGATCAACTTTTGCAGGCATTTGCATATCAAATGAGCAAAAAACTTTCCGTGTTTGTAGGACTTATTATAACAAACTGTATTGTTATGGGAAGATTTGAAGCGTTTGCAATGATGAATCGTCCCTGGGCTGCGTTTATAGACGGCGTAGGTAATGGCTTTGGCTACGGACTTATTCTTATTGTGCTTGGCTTTTTCAGAGAACTTTTCGGAAGCGGTACGCTTTTGGGGATACAGGTAGTGCCGCAGAGTTGGTACGAATCAGGGTACGAAAATAACGGACTTTTTATTTTGCCGCCGATGGCTCTTATTCTTGCCGGTATTATAATCTGGATACAGCGTTCACGCAACCGGTCGCTTATTGAAACGTAATTATACAAAAGTTTTCAGTTATAATGTACCCCAGGGTCAACGCATTTAAATGAGATAATTCGCTGATAATGAATGGATTATAGGCGTAAATTTTTATAAATTTTCATCAGAAATAATCTTCATAAATGCCTTATAATCAATTGTTTAAAGATTTTAAATGCGTTGACCCTGTAATGTACCCCAACACCGCATAAATGAAAACAAAAATAATAATTAACTTTACAAAAATTAACCGGCAAAGATACCACCTTAAAAACTAAAATAATGGTCTAAAAAAGGGGTGCATTATATCAGCAATGCACAACAAAAAAAATAAAATGATATGATACGACCGGACGAAAATTTAATGAAAATATTGGCAACCGAAATGTTTGCTCAAAATCATAATTTAAAAGGCATTGATGCCTTTCGGTATCTGAAACAAAACAATCTTTATGATAATATTTCCAAACATTATAATGCCTTACACACACAACCGTTAGATGAGGCTTATTATTTTATTGAAGATGTTATCAAATACCATCCCGAAAGATACAAACAGCCTGCAACCTTTAATGTATGAGATTATATCACGGAACAAATTGCAATTTTGACAAAATAAACTTGTCTGTATCTCATAACAAAAGAGATTTCGGAAAAGGGTTTTATTTAACAACAGATAGAACACAGGCAGAAGAATGGGCTGGTAAAATGATGGACCGTTATGGTGGAGATGGGATTTTTGTTTATGAATATGAATGGAATGAAAAATCACCACTAAAATACAAGTCATTTGAACATGCTGCAAAAGACTGGCTCTTGTTTGTTAAAGAAAACAGAATAAAGGGCGGCATACAACATAATTACGATGTGGTTCGTGGAAAAGTTGCTGATGATACTGTTGCTTTGACAATTTCTTTACTTGTTGACGGAACATATACCGTTGAGGAAACTATAAGTCGTCTTGAACCGGATAAATTAAAAGATCTGGTGTCTTTCCACACAGAGAAAGCATTGGATAGTTTAACATTTATTCAAAAACACACTTATTGATGGGCAATAAATATATTTTTAATGGTAAAGATATTACTTTACCTGTTGTAAGAAAGATAGAGCGTATTGTAAATATTCTTTCCGAGCAGTTGCATATAGATTTTGAAACAGCATATCAGAAGTTTCTATCTTCTCGGACTTATACCAACCTCGCCAATACAAATAATTATTTATGGGCGGAGAGTGCCGAATATATCGTTGATGATTTTTTTAGAGAATTAAACAATACCCATTAAAAATGTTACATCGGTTTAACCGTCTGTCTCTGAAACGTAACATCCCCGATTCTATCCATAAGATTTAAAATAGTCGCCTGCCGTTTAATCATATAGGCAGATGGATGTGAAGGATTGCGATGGCGCGGGTCGGGCAAAATAACAGCGATCATTGCACTTTGCCGCTTCGTTAAACGCATTGCCGGACGGTTGTAGTATGTCTGTGCCGCCTGTTCAATACCGTAAATGCCATCTCCCATTTCAATAACGTTAAGATAAACTTCAATAATTCTTTCCTTACTCCAAAAAAATTCCATAAGTACCGTAAAATAAGCCTCAAGTCCCTTACGAATATAAGAGCGGCGCGGATATAGAAAAACATTTTTTGCCGTTTGTTGCGTTATTGTGCTGCCTCCGTGAATACGTCTTTTTTTGTTTTTATTGCGTGTACGCGCTTTATCAATGGCACTCCAGTCGAAGCCATGATGTTGCAAAAAAAGATTGTCTTCAGACGCTATTACCGCTTGCACCATAGAGGGTGAAATATCTTTAAGAGCGACCCAGTCTTTTTTAAGTGTCAGCGGTTTGTCTTTACCGTATTGATTAAAAAGTCGGATAATCATTAGCGGCGTGACAGGCGGATTTACCCAGCGATAAAGTACCGTAAAGAAAATTGAAAGTCCGAAAAATAACGCCACACTCCATAAAAAGATACGTTTAACCGTGCGCCATAGTTTGCTCATAATAGCACAAAATTACGCCTATTTTTGTTATATTTGCAAGATATGCCTCCAAATATCATAAAAAGAGGTATTGTGATATGAATTATAAACATATAAAAAGTCGTTTTATCGCGCTTATTATCACATTTTTTATTCTGTCCTGCGGGCAGTGGGATGGAGATTTATTTGCAAAAGGAAAATCCGCGACAGGTAAAGGTAAGAGAACGTACAGTAAAATCCTCAAAAACGGTACAAGCAAGGAGAAATTGGAATTTGCCGAACAAGCCTATAACAATAAGAGTTATAAAAGGGTAATAGCAATTTATGAAGATATGTTGCCTCTTATGAGAGGTAGAGATGGTCTTGAGGAAATTTTATACCGCTTGGCATACTGTTACTACTATGAGAGCGATTATTTTATGGCAAGCCATTATTTTCGTTCCCTTATGCGCCAATTCCCGAATGGCCGCCATCTTGAGGAAGCAATGTACATGGGGGCTTATTGCAAAAGTATGGAATCGCTTTATTTTCGTTTAGACCAGACGGCAACGAAAGATGCCATAAAACATTTTCAACTGTTTGTAAACTACTATCCCAAAAGCGCACGTGTGGAGGAAGCAAACGGAATTATAGACGTAATGCGTGCAAAACTTGCGCATAAATCATTTGAAATTGCAAATATGTATTACCGCAGGGAACTTTACAATGCGGCTGCTATTGCGTATAATAATTTTCTGCGCGAGTTTCCCGAATCATCACACAGAGAGGAAGCAATGTATAAACTTGTGAAAAGCCGTTACCTGTACGCAAATAAAAGTGTTGCGGCAAAGCAGCCCGAACGTTTTGCAAAGGTAATTGAGAGTTACGAAATGTTTTATCGCAATTACAAGGATTCAAAATACGTTAAAGAGCTTGACAAGTATAAAGATTTTTCATACGGTAAAAGCAGATAACTATAAATAAAAAATTATAAAAATGGATTACAAAAAGATTAAAACAAATCAGGAAGCAATCACACGCGATGTAGATAAATTCAACAATATGACAGGCAATTTGTACGAATCGGTTGTGGTGCTTTCAAAACGTGCAAACCAAATTTCACTTTCCCTGCGTCAGGAACTTATGAATAAAATATCGTCTTTGGCTCCTCAACAGTCTGCAATTGGTGATGGTTTTGTTGAAGATGTTTTTGAAAATAGAGAGCAGATAGAAACGGCTCGTCAATACGAGCAGCTACCTAAGGCAACTTTAATGGCGACTCAGGAGTTTCTTGATGGTGATTTGCGTTTTCGCCGTATGGACGAGGAAGAGCAATCAAGATAAGATGTCTTTACAGGGCAAGAAAATTATTGTAGGTATATCGGGCGGCATTGCTGCGTATAAAACTCTGTCGCTTATTCGTTTACTTATCAGCAATGGGGCTCAGGTAAAAGTAATTTGTACACAGAATGCGTTGCAGTTTGTGACAGTACTTACGATAGAATCCCTTTCTCAAAACAATGTTTATTATGATACGTTTGGATCCCGTCAAATGGCTACCGAACATGTGTCTCATGCCGACTGGGGCGATTTGTTTATAGTCGCGCCCGCAACAGCAAATATTATTGGAAAAATGGCACACGGCATTGCCGATGATGCACTTTCTACAACGCTACTTACATTTCGCAAGCACATTCTGATTGCGCCTGCAATGAATGTAAACATGTTTGAAAATCCTGTGTTGCAGGACAATTTGCAATTACTTATTAAACGCGGTACGGTCGTACTTGACCCTGAGTACGGGTTTTTGGCATGCGGTACATGCGGAAAAGGGCGGATGCCTGAGCCTGAGACACTGTTAGAGGCGGTGCGGAACGCACTTGCCGGCGGCGATACTGCTGTTATGAGTCAAACGAACGGAATTTTGCGGGGGAAAAAAATTCTTGTTACAGCAGGTGCAACAGTTGAAAATATAGATCCGGTGCGTTATATAAGCAATCATTCGTCGGGGCAGATGGGTGTTGCTATTGCAGATAAGTTTGCGGCAAGTGGTGCCGATGTTACGTTACTGCTTGGCAAAGCGCAATATAAGCCGCAAAACAGTAGCGTACGTGTGGTAGAAACTCCCACAGCGGAGTTAATGCACAACGCGGCGACCAAAGAGTGGGAACGTACCGATGTGGCTGTTCTTGCTGCTGCTGTAGCGGATTACAGACCTGCTGAGATTGCTGCTTCTAAAATAAAAAAGAGCGGACAGACACTAACATTACAGTTGGAGAAGACGCCCGACATACTTGCCGCTCTCGGCAAAAGCAAACACAAAGGACAAACGCTTATCGGCTTTGCACTTGAAACGGATAACGAAGTCGCAAATGCGAAGAAAAAACTTTCGGAAAAAAACGCCGATGTAATCGTATTAAATTCTCTACGCGACGAAGGTGCGGGCTTTAATGTGCAAACGAATAAAGTATCTTTTATCACATCAAACAGTATTGAGGCACTGCCGTTGAAATCAAAAAACGAAATCGCGAATGATATTGTCCGCTTGGTTGCGGAACGTGTTAAATAAATTTTCGCTTTTCAAAAAGCGAAAATTGTGTAAATTTTCACTTTTTAAAAAGTATTTTCGTATCTTTGCCGCGTAAGTATTTTAAAATTAAAGATATGGAAAAGAGCGAAATAGAAACGCTATACACATCCTTTCACCGCAGGCTGTCAGGAGTATCGCTTGATTACAAGCGTTATCTTTACGAAAAAATCAATTGGGATTCACGTATGCTCGGTATAAAAGGCGCGAGAGGAGTGGGTAAAACAACGTTGTTGATGCAGCGTATTAAGGATGTATTTGCCGGTACGGAAACTGCTTTTTATGCTTCATTAGACGATTTGTGGTTTAATACCAATTCGTTGCTGGAACTCGTGGAGTATCTCTATACACAGGGTATTACAAATATATTTTTAGATGAAGTACATCATTATCCCGACTGGTCGCAGAATCTTAAAAACATATACGACAATTATCCCGATTTAAACATCGTATATACAGGCTCATCAATATTGGAAATAGATAATTCAAAAGTTGATTTAAGCCGCAGACAAAGCGTTTATGAATTGAACGGCTTGTCATTTCGCGAATTTCTTGCCTTTGAAAATATATTGCAGATAGAGCCGCTGCCATTAAAAGAACTCGTAAAAAAACACTTAACGGTGGCAATGGATATTACATCAAAATTGAAAATTATTCCACTATTTGAGAAATATTTGCAGCATGGTTATTATCCATTTTATAAAGACGCGGGCGAGGACTTTTTTATGCGATTGAAAGAAGTCGCTTCTCTTGTAATAGACACCGATCTGCCGTCCGTTGAGTATGTAGAATATTCAACTGTTCAGAAAACTAAAAAATTATTGATGATTTTATCTGCCCAAACGCCATTTACACCTAATATCAGTCAATTGTTCAAAGAAATTGAAACAACAAGAGATCTTGGGTTGAAATTGCTTTATGCGTTAAACAGAGCGGCATTGCTTAATTTGCTCACTGCCGAAACAAAAAACTACAAGCAACTTTCAAAACCGGATAAAGTATATCTGAACAACACTAATTTGATGTATGCTTTATCTGCAAAAGTAGATAAGGGAAGTTTAAGAGAAACATTCTTTTGTAATCAGATAAACAATGTGTCGCAAGTGTTAATGCCCAAGCAGGGGGATTTTCTTGTTGATAATCAGTTTCTGTTTGAAGTCGGCGGCAAAAATAAAACTTTTGAACAAATAAAGGATACGCCGAACAGTTTTTTATGTGTAGATGATACGGAAATCGGGCGCAAAAACCGTATCCCTCTTTGGATGTTCGGTCTGTTGTATTAGCGATACAACGGCATCGGGTTATAACATATTTTTACTGCTAATGGAAAATGATCTGACGGAAATTTGCCTGCTGCGTAACTGTCGGTTAATATGCCCCATTTTTTTGCTTTGAAATGTTTTGAAAGGTAGATGTGGTCTATAACGAGATACTCACCGATGTTTGCCTGTTTTTCGGCATTGTAATAATCATACCATTCCAAATCTTCTTTTATGCCAAAGGCGTTGTATGAGCCGTCGGGCGTGTATGGGTTTTCCACATCCGAATATGAATCGTGCAGAATACCCGAACCTGTTATTATTTTGCACCATTTGTCTTTTGTGTTTCCGTTTAAATCGCCCATAAAAATTACAGGACTGTCTTTTGCTATTTCTTTTATCTTGTTTAGAACTAAAATACTGCTTTGGCAGCGGGCGTAGTCCTTTTCGTAGTCGTAATGCGCATTAAAAACAAAAAATATACTTTTTGTTTCTTTATCCTGAAACTTAACCCAGGTACAAATGCGGTTACAGCACGTTGCATCCCAACTTAAAGAAGGTTTGTCCGGAGTTGCAGAGAGCCAGAAATCGCCTTTATCCAACAGAATATATTTTTCTGTTTTGTAAAAAATGGCTGAATGTTCGCCTTTGTTGCCGCCGTCGCGTCCTTGTCCGTAAAAGTCAAATTGAGGCAGTGCTGTTTTTAGATCGGCAAGTTGCTCAGGCAGTCCTTCCTGCGTGCCGAATAAGTCAAATTCGTGATATTTAATCAGCTCTGTTATGTGTTTGCAGCGTTCTTCCCAAGTCGCTTTATCGCTTTCGTTTAGATAACGAATATTGTAAGTCGCCGCAATAAAAGTGTTTTCTTTTGAATTATTACAGGCGGGAAGTATTAAAATGCAGAATGTAAAATACAGAATGTTTAGCGGCTTCATATCAATAATTCGCTATTTCCAACATCATCCATTTATTGTTGCAGACACCTTCCAGTATGTTTTGCGTGCAGAGGTTCCACCCAATAAAGCCGACGAATTTTCCGTTTTCATCTACATAATCTGCTGCAGGAGCAAGCCCTGCGCCTGAATCGGCATTGTAATTTTCGTGCATACTGCCGCATGATTTTATATCGGCGAGCAGAAGTTCTGCGAGCGTACCTGCCTGCCATCGCAGTTCATCTTCAAAACCGTAATTTTTTAGCGCAATACTGTACAGATAGTTCGCAACGGGCCAAACCGGTCCCTGCCAGTTAGAGAATGGGATAATGATATTTTTGTTATTGTAATCAACATCTTTTGCCGACAGGGAACGATAGCCATATTTTGCTTTCATTTCTTGCGGGTTAATCAAATAACGCTTAATCATTTCCTTGCCCTCTGCCTGAGGCGCAATATTTTGAATTAACGGAATAATGCTTGAATAACTTACGCGGCGGTAAAATTCGCCTGTTTCTCTATCAACAGTATAATAAATTTTATCTTGCCCGCACCACAGAACATTGTTGATTGCTTCTTTTAATTTATTTGCTTTTTCGGTTAATTTTTGATAGTCGTCTGTTTTACCTAATTCCTTGGCAATAAGTGCCTGCGCAATAATTTCACGTAACTGAAAAGTGCTTGCGTCAGGGGCGAGATACGAACGTGAATCGCAGTCAAAATAATTCATTGCCGGATTATTGTCTGCACCGCTTTGCCCTGCATTTTCCCAAAAGTAGCAGTTATAAAAAGTGTCTAACTGCGTTTTGTCGCGGTATTCCAAAACACGCATTAACGCATCGTAATACGGCTCAATCCAAGCAAAATCACTAACTTGCTTTGAATATAGATAAACACCCTGTGAGAGAAAGGGCTTCATCGCAAATTCACCGAAAACTTTGCGCGGTCCGACTGTTGTGGCGCACCCTGCAACATATCCTGCGCTGTCAATACCTGCAATCAGATTTAATGCCCAGTACTTCAAGTATTCCGGCTTGCCTGTGCTTGCTAAATGATTAGCAATAAAAAAACCGTCCCAGTCCCACATTTGTTTGTAAAATCCTGCGGGAATCAGATAGGGATACTTCAGATAGCCCTCTGCGGGGCGGATCGACTGCGGGGTCAGGATTTGAAACTGCGCTGTCAGTTCTGTTTTTAATGTGGTCAGCTCGTTGTCGGTGAACAATTTGAATTTCTCTGATTTTTGTTGATTACAACTTGTCATAATAAAAATTGTTGCAGCAAAAATGCTTAGAAAAATAAGTTTAATTTTCATGTGACTGTAATTTATTTATTTTCATACCCCTGCTTTCCTGTTGCAGTTAGTGGTTCATGCTCATCAATATTTTACAAATATAAGTCTTTTATATTCCATGATTTGATATATTTAGTGATATTTTTGGACTTGTTGAAAAGTTATATTAAACGAACATGTAAAAAGCCAACACTTAATGTATGCGCCATTTACGTATGGTACTGTGAAGCCTTTGCTTCCTTTTGTTGTCTGCTTTTGCCATACTTTAATTAAGTCCTTACAGCTGCACATCAACGGAACAACGCCAGTGCAAGCCTGCTTTTGCCATACTTTAACTATGTCTTTACAGCACAACTCAACGTATCTTGCCACGTACGGATCCTGCTTTTGCCATACTTTAAACTATGTCCTTACAGCTGCACATCAACGGAACAACGCCCGTGCAAGCCTGCTTTTGCCATACTTTAACTATGTCTTTACAGCACAACTCAACGTATCTTGCCACGTACGGCTCCTGCTTTTGCCATACTTTAACTATGTCCTTACAGCGTATATAGCGTTGCAGTCTGACAGCCCTCAGGGTTTAGCGTTCCGATAAAGAAGGTCGCCCACCTCATCAAGAATAATGTCTGACAGCCCTCAGGGTTTAGCGTTCCGATAAAGTGTATTTTGCTAAGACTTGGCACTGTCCGAACTTTTGTGTAAATTGAAAAATCCGTTGCTGTTATAACAAAGATACATTTTTTGAAAGCGATTCACAACACAATGCCTGTTACTTTGACAAATAACACCCAAGCCAACGTGAATAAAGCGCAGGCGATAAATTATACTTACGACATGTTGACATTCTTCCCCCGCACTCACAATTGACAAACGGTCCTAAAGTTAAGTGATATTAAACTCTCTTATATTTTTGTCCGAATTATGGGAGGCTGATACAATTTTAGATGTCTCAGTGACGAAGTCAGGAAAAACATCTCCTTATTTTATTTATAGCGGAGAGATAACTTTTGCGAACGGCGTCGGGAGAACGGTTCAATAATTTTGCACTCTTCGCGTACGAAAAACCTTTCAGATAACAATACTTCAGTATCATTTTTTCTGATTTCATTAAGAAACAACATTCAAACTTTTTCTTTAAGAGGTCGCTGACATATTCGTATCTTTTCATATCCTCAGATTGTGTTGAATCACAACCGATGTCGTCGGAATAATAATA